>CALXEN010000001.1 GCA_944387325.1 uncultured Clostridia bacterium
CTGTAAAAGAACGGTACTTATTATATAGAAGGAATAGAAGGAAGAAAAAGGAGGTGGAAGCGGATGATCCCCCAAAGCTATATCCAGGAGGTGCTGGAGCGGAACGATGTGGTGGACGTGGTCCAGAGCTATGTGCAGCTCCGACACCGGGGCAGGACCTACACGGGGCTTTGTCCCTTCCACAACGAAAAGACCCCCTCCTTTGTGGTCTACCCGGATACCCAGAGCTTTTACTGCTTCGGCTGCGGCGCCGGGGGAGACACCATTACCTTCATGAAGAAGATCGCCAACCTGGACTATGTGGAGGCGGTGAAGTCCCTGGCCAGCCGGGCGGGGATGCCTCTCCCCCAGGAGGACGACCAGGCAGGCCGGCAGCGGAGCCGGATCCTGGCTATGAACAAGGACGCCGCCCGGTATTTTTTCCAGCAGCTCAACGCCCCGGGGGAGCAGGCTGCCCAGGCCCGGGCCTACTGGCACCGGCGGGGACTGTCCGACGGCACCATCCGGAAGTTTGGCCTGGGGTACGCCCCTGACGATTTCAGCGGCCTGCAGCGGTACCTCCGGCAGCGGGGCTACACCGACCAGGAGATGCTGGAGGCGGGGCTCATCAAGAGGAGCCAGAAGGGAAACCTGCACAACACCTTCTGGAACCGGGTCATGACCCCCATCATCGACCTGCGGGGGAATGTCATCGCCTTCGGCGGCCGGGTTCTGGATGATTCCAAGCCCAAGTATGTGAACAGCCCCGAGACTCTGGTCTATAAAAAGAGCCGGACCCTCTTCGCCCTCAATGTGGCCAAGAAGGATCCCTCCCGGCGGTACATCCTCTGCGAGGGATACATGGATGTCATCAGTCTCCACCAGGCGGGATTCGGCACGGCGGTCTGTGCCTGCGGCACCGCTTTGACGGAGGAGCAGGTCAAGCTCCTCACCAACTATGCGGACGAGGTGGTCCTGGCCTATGACAGCGATGAGGCGGGCCAGAAGGCCACCGCCCGGAGCCTGGGGCTCTTTAAGAATACCCCCATCAAGGTGACGGTGCTGAACATCCCCGGGGCCAAGGACCCGGATGAATTCATCAAAAAGAACGGGGCGGACGCCTTTGGCCGGCTGCTGGACAAGTCCGCCAACGGCATCGAGTACAATCTGGAAAAGCTCCGGTCCCGGTACGACCTCTCTACCGATAACGGAAAGGTGGAGTATCTCCGGGACGCCCTCACCCTCCTGGCCAGCGGGCTCACCCCCACCGAGCGGGAGATCTACGCCGGACGGATCGCAGAACAGACCAACGTATCCAAGGCCACCGTGCTGAATCAGCTGGAGTCCACCGTCCGCCGGGTCAGCGACCGGCAGAGGAGGCAGCGCCAGCGGGATCTCCAGAAGGAGATGGTCCCGGCCCAGATCAAGGTGCCCTATTCCCTGGGCGGAGACAAGGCCCTGGCCGCCGTCAATGCGGAGCAGCAGCTCCTGGCGGCCATGCTGAAGGACCCCTCCCGGATCCCCGCCCTGCGGGACCGGGTGGACCCTGGGGATCTGATCATGCCGGAGGACCAGGAGCTCTGCCGGGCGCTCTACGGCCTGCCCCCTCAAACCGGCACCACCGTCCTGACGGCTCTGGGCAGCCAGCTGGGGGAGGAGGGAATGTCTCTGGCCGCCCAGCTTCTGGCCCGGAACAGCGACAATGCCCTCACCGCCCGGGACGTGGAACTCTTTGTTCAAAGGATCAAACAGCGGACCACCGCCAAGGCCCAGGCTCCCCAGTCGGAGGAGGAGATGCGCCGGAGGCTGGAGGCTCTCACCAAAGCAAAAACTCAATCCAATACCCAAAGCTGAAAAGGAGAATTTCATCATGGCAGATAAGAAAAATGTGATTCGTGAATTGCTGGAGACCGGCAAGCGGAATGGTACCATCAGCTCCAAGGAGATCAATGACGCCCTGGAGGAGTGCAACTTTGAGCCGGACCAGCTGGAAAAACTCTACGAGACGCTGGCAGGGCAGGGGATTGAGATCGAGGAGGAACCGGTGGAGGATACCGAGGCCTTCACCCTCACCGACGAGAATGTCAACCAGTTTGAAAGCGCCCTTTCCGCCGAGGGTGTCTCCATTGATGACCCGGTAAAGGTCTACCTGAAGGAGATCGGCCGGGTGCCCCTCCTCACCCCCGCGGAGGAGGTCCAGCTGGCCGAAGCTATTGAGGCAGGCACCGCAGCCGCAGAACAGCTGGCCGAGGTAGGGCAGGACCTCTCTCCGGAGGACCTGGCCCAGATGAAGAAGATCATCGCCGCCGGAGACCGGGCCAAGCAGCGGCTCAGCGAGGCCAACCTTCGTCTGGTGGTCTCCATTGCCAAGCGGTATGTGGGCCGGGGAATGCAGTTCCTGGACCTGATCCAGGAAGGAAACCTGGGCCTCATCAAAGCGGTGGAGAAGTTTGACCACACCAAGGGCTTCAAGTTCTCCACCTATGCCACCTGGTGGATCCGCCAGGCCATCACCCGTGCCATGGCCGACCAGGCCCGGACCATCCGGATCCCGGTCCATATGGTGGAGACCATCAATAAGGTAAAGAAGGTCTCCAGCCAGCTCCTCCATG
>CALXEN010000002.1 GCA_944387325.1 uncultured Clostridia bacterium
AAGGAAGCCCTGGCCGCCCCCGGAAGCGGGGACCGCCGGTTTGACTTCTCCCGCACCGGGGCCCAGACCGCCCAGAAGCCCTCACCGGCGGCAGAACCTGCCCAGTTCACCACCATGACGGCTCAGGAGTACCGGGCAGCCCAGGGCCTTCCGGCGGTGGAACGCCCGGCGGTGGTCAAGCCTGCCCCTGCTCCGGCTCCCCAGCCGCAGGCTCCGGCGCACCGGGAAGCGGCAGATCTGCCGGAGCCGACCCCCGTCCCGGTGGTCTCCATGGCGGGAAGCTCGGCTCTCCGCAGTGAGCGGCAGAGCAGCTACGCCCTCCAGCCCTCCACCTGCGCTTCAGAACAGGTGCTGGAGATCCTCCCGGAGGAGGATGAGACCTTGGAAATCCCTGTAAAGGAAAAGACCTTGTCGGCTCCGTCTGTCCTTGAGGAGGCCGTGAAAGTTCCGGAACAGCCCCCGGAAGAGCCGGATGCTTCCAGTCCGGAGCAGCTCTCCCTCCTCCCGGAGGAACAGGGGGAGGAACCCCTCCAGTACATTGGGGAGGTATTCAAAACCTATATCATTACCCAGCGGGGGGAGGAGCTCTGCCTGCTGGACAAACACGCCGCCCATGAGCGGATCCTCTACGAACGGCTGGCCGCCGGCTACGGTAAAGTTCCGGGCCAGACTCTTCTGGAGCCGGTCCGGGTGAACCTTAGCGCTCAGGAAAAGCAGGCGGTGCTGGAGAATCTGGAAATGCTGGAGGATACCGGCCTGGGCGTGGAGGATTTCGGAGGCAGCACCGTCCTGGTCCGGGAGGTCCCGGCGGACGTGGAAGTCTCCGATGTGGAGGACCTTCTCCTGGAGGTGGCCAGCGGACTGGCCAGGGGCAGCAAAACCGCCCTCAGCGAAAAGACCCAGTGGGTCATGCATTCCATGGCCTGCCGGGCTGCCATCAAGGCGGGGGATAAGACCGACCCCTCCGCCCTCCTTCAGCTGGCCCAGGATATCCTCTCCGGCAAGGTCCCGCCCTTCTGCCCCCACGGACGGCCGGTGGTGCTGCGGATCACCCGCAGAGAATTGGAGAAGCAGTTTGGACGGATCGTATAACCAGAAGCTGGTGGCTCTGGGAGGCCCCACCGCCAGCGGCAAGACTGCCCTGGGGATCAAACTGGCCCGAGCCTTTGGGGGAGAGATCGTATCCGCCGACTCCATGCAGATCTATCAGGGGCTGGACATCGGCACCGCCAAGCCTACCCAGGAGGAGCAGTCCCAGGCCACCCATCATCTCATCGACTTTCTGGACCCGGGTCAGCCCTTCAGTGTGGCGGATTATGTGGCCCTGGCCCAGGAAAAGATCCGGGAGATATCCGCCCGGGGCGCCCAGCCCTTTGTGGTGGGAGGCACCGGGCTTTACCTGTCCAGCCTGTTGGAGGGGATCCAATTCTCCCATAAAATGGCGGACCCGGAGCTTCGGAAGACCCTGGAGAGGGAGATGGAAGAGCTGGGCCCCCAGGTCATGTATGACCGTCTGACCGCCCTGGATCCCCAGGCCGCCCGGTGGATCCACCCCAACAACAAGGTGCGGGTGATCCGGACCCTGGAGATCTGCCTTTCCGGCGGAGAGCCCGCCTCGGCCCAGAAGGCCCAGGCAAAACCGGAACGCCCTCCCTATGACAGCCTCTGCCTTTGCCTGGAATTTTCCGACCGGCAGCTCCTCTACCGCAGAATTGAGGAGCGGGTGGACCGGATGGCAGAACAGGGAATCCTGGAGGAGGCCCGGCAGGTCTATGACCGGCGGGATACCTATAAGACCGCCGCCCAGGCCATTGGATACAAGGAGTTTTTCCCTTATTTTGAGGGAACAGCTACCCTGGACCAGGCCCTGGACAAGCTGAAACAGGCCACCCGGAACTACGCCAAGCGGCAGCTAACCTGGCTGCGGCGGATCCCGGGGGCGGTCTGGCTCCAGGCCGATGATCCCCGGTGCGGGGAGAAGGCCCTGGAGATCACCGCAAATTTTTTGGAACGAACCCTGAATTGAGGAATTGAGATGAGACAGCATCCCCAAAAACTCAATACCCTGAAGATCGCCGGCATCGCCGCCCTGGTTTTGGCGGTGCTCTATGTGGCGGTCCAGCTCTACCTGATCATGGGTCACTCCTATAAACAGGAGACCGCCATCCTCTATGAGCTTTCGGACAGCGTCACCCTGGACGGGGTGGTGGTGTTTGGAGAACAGGAGGTCCAGGGCAGCGGCAGCCTGGGGTATCTGGTGGAGGACGGCACCCGTGTGGTGGAAGGCACCCAGGTGGCGGAGGTCTACACCGACGCCCAGCAGGCGGCCTGGCGGGAGGAGCTGACCCGGGTGGAGAACACCATCGCCCTGTTGGAGAAGGCACAGAATGCCAACAGTGGCAGTGACATTGAGGTGGTCTCCAGTCAGGCCCAGTCCAGTCTCTATGACCTGCTGGATACCCTGGACCGGACCGGCCTGGCAGGGCTGGAGGATGCCCAGAACGATTACCTTCTGGCAGAATGCCGGGTGAATGTCTGTACCGGTCTGGAGACTGATTACTCTCAGCAGATCGCCCAGCTTATCCAGGAACGGGACAGCCTGGCGGCCAGCCTGGGTCAGCCTCAGGCTATCTATGCGGGGAACGGCGGGTATTTCATCTCCGCCCAGAACAGCAAGTTCTTGACCAAGACCAAGGAGGAATTGGATGCCATGACCCCCACCCAGCTGGCCGAGTATCTGGCCGGGGGAGCCCAGGAGACCCGGAATGTGGCGGGAAAGGTCATCACCAGCTACCACTGGTATTACTACGCCACCTGCGATCTTGCCGCAGCGGAGAAATTCCAGAACCAGACCAGGGTGACCATCAGCTTCCCCGGCAAGTCGGAGGAGGCCCTCCCGGCCACGGTGGAGAGCGTTACGGTGGACCAGGACGCAGGTCTGGCCAAGGTGGTGCTGGGGTGCGAGTACACCAACACCTCCATGCTCAAGCTGGTACAGCAGTCTGCCCAGGTCAGCTTCGCCACCTACACCGGGCTGCGGATCGACAAGAATGCCCTCCATATTGTGGACGGGGAGAAGGGGGTCTATGTAAAGTACGGCTCCATCCAGCGGTTTCGTAAAATTTATGTCCTCTATGAGAACGAGGATTACATTCTGGTGCCGGCCGATCAGAGCAACGGCAGCCAGGTGAAGCTCTACGATGAGATCATTGTGGAAGGAACAGATTTACAGGACGGAAATCTCCTTTAGTATTGACATTTCCCCGGAAAAAGGGGATAATAAATACTGTTTTAGTGGGACTAATTGCTTGTAACCCTAAAGAAAGAAGAGGATTATCTATGCTGAGTTTTAAAGAAATTCTTGGCTTCGGCGAAGGCGCCATGGAAGACGAAGAACTGGACCAGAATCTGGAATATACCGATGAGGCAGATCAGACCGCAGCAGAGCAGGAGACCGGCAGCTTTTTCAACCGTCGCACTGCTCCCCGGAAGGAGCACGCAGCTCCCCACACCGGCAGCGGCGTATCCAATGTGGACGTAGTGCTGGTCAAGCCTGACAAGTACGATGCCGCCACCTCCATTGCCGATGACCTGAACGCCCACAAGGCAGTGGTCCTGAATCTGGAGAACGCCAGCAAGGAGACCTCCCGCCGTCTGGTGGACTTCCTGTCCGGCGTGGCCTATGCCAACGGGGGAGACATCAAGCGGGTGGCTACCAACACCTTCCTCATCACCCCTCCCAACGTGAACCTGACCAACGGCCAGGAAGACAGCGACCTTGACCCCACCACTTACCTGTGAGCCTCCCCGGCGGGGCTTTGTCCCGCCCCGGAATGAGGAGGAGCAGTTCCTTCTGAAGCGGTGTCAGGAGCTGGCCCGTCAGGCCGGGCAGAAAGGGATCCCCCGGTACAGCGGCTTTTTGTCGGACCGGGAACAGGACCTGGCCCGGGCGGCCATGAACCGGGAGGAATGCCGGTGCTGGTCGTTTCAGGGAGGATATCCCCAGGCGGAGCGGCGGGTCCTGGCCATCGAGCCGGAGGATTCCTGGCAGGAGCAGCCGGTCACCGGTATCCTGATCCGGGTGGCCCGGGGCAGCCAGAAGCTGCCTCAACACAAGGACTACCTGGGCGCTTTGCTGGGTCTGGGGCTGGAACGGACCTGTGTCGGCGATATCGTCCCCGCCCTGGACGGCGGCTATGCGGTGGCCTTTGTCCTGGAGGATAAAGCGGACTTCATCTGCCAGAATCTGACCCAGGCGGGGAGCGCCACGGTGTCGGTGTCTTTCTGGGACCCCGACGGCTCTTTCGGGCTGGAGATCCCCCAGCGCACCATAAAAACAGCCACCCTCTCCTCCTTGCGGACGGATGCTTTTCTTGCGGCGGCCATGAATGTGAGCCGGAGCACGGCAGCAGAGTTTATCCGTGGAGGCAGGGTGGAGATCAACCATATCCCCGTGACCCACCCCCATGAGGAGATCTATGCCGGGGATATTTTTACCGTCCGGGGAAAAGGCCGGTTCTGTCTTAAGCAGATCGGTGGGAAAAGCCGGAAGGATCGAATTTTCGTAGAATATTTTCAATATTGACCAGGGAGGAATGAAGGATGGTCACACCCAGTGAGATCCGTAATGCCAAGTTTGAGGTGGTATTCCGGGGATATAAGGCGGAGGATGTGGACACTCTCATGGAGCAGGCTGCCCAGGCGCTGGAAGCCTCCCAGAGAGAGCTGGCCCAGCTGCGCCAGGAATTGGACGGCGTGGACCAGGAGCGGGCCGATTATGAGAAAAAGCTGAAGATCCTGGCCGCCAAGATCGAGGATTACCGAGACGAGGAGGAGACCCTGAAGCTGGCCATGATCAACGCCCAGCGAATGGGGGAGAGCATCCTCAAGGAAGCCAAGCAGAAGGCAGAGGAGATCCTCCGGGAAGCCAACATCCGGGCCGAGGACCGGGAGCAGCGGGCCAACGATGAAGTGGCCCGGGCAGCCAACGAGATGAAGCAGCTTCAGAAGCAGGTGGGCCGGTTCAAGGCCAACGTGCTGAATCTCTATAAGAAACATATTGAATCTCTCAGCGCTCTTCAAAGCTACGACGAGGCCCCCGACCGGGAGGCCGACCGCCGTGCTGCCTTTGAAATGGAGGATGAATCTCCCGCTTTGGTAGACCAGATCGAGCAGGCCCGCCAGAGTTTTCTGGAGGAGGAACCCGCCCAGGAACAGCCTGTGACCCCCGCTTTTGAGCCGGAGGCCCAGGAGGCGGAGGTCCCTCTGGTCCAGATCAACCAGGAGGAGGACCAGGAGGTCCCGGTGAACAGCCTGGCCCAGGAGGACGAGGAGCTGCCCTCCGTATTTGACGGCTTTAAGGGGATCAGCTTTGACGACTGACCCCAGGAAATAATCCAGGATAGGAGTAAAGTACCAGTGGCACAAGATTACAACAAGACCATCAATCTGCCCAAGACCGCCTTTGAGATGCGGGCCGGGCTGCCCAAGAAAGAGCCTGTCATGCTGAAGGATTGGCAGGAAAATCACCTGTATGAGGAGCTGATGAAGCACAACGAGGGAAAGCCCCGGTTCGTGCTCCATGACGGCCCTCCCTATGCCAACGGCAACATCCATATGGGCACCGCCCTGAACAAGATCATCAAGGATATCATCATCCGGTACAAGAATATGTCCGGATTCCAGGCTCCCTATGTGCCCGGCTACGATACCCACGGCCTGCCCATTGAGCTGAAGGCTCTGGCTGCTGCCGGGGACAAGAAGGCCAGCATCAGCAAACTGGAGCTGCGGAAGCTCTGCCATGATTTTGCCACCGAGCATATTGACATTATGGGAGAGCAGTTCCAGCGGCTGGGCGTCATTGGCGACTTTAAAGATCCCTACCTGACCCTCAAGCCCGAGTTCGAGGCCCATCAGATCCAGATTTTCGGGGAGATGGCCAAGAAGGGGTACATTTATAAGGGGCTCAAACCGGTTTACTGGTGCCCTGACTGCAACACTGCCCTGGCTGAAGCCGAGATCGAGTACGGCGAGGACGAGTGTGATTCCATCTATGTGCGGTTCCAGGCTACTGCTGATCCCAACGGGGTCCTGGCCCAGCGGAACATTCCCCTGGACAAGACCTACTTTGTGATCTGGACCACCACCACATGGACCCTGCCCGCCAACCAGGCCATCTGCCTGAATCCTGACTACGACTATGTCTTCGTCAAGATCGGAGAGGACTACCATGTCATGGCCCAGGATCTGGTCAAGGAGGCCATGGCCGCCTGCAAGATCGCCGACTATGAAGTGGTGGGCGAGCCCATCCGGGGCAGCGAGCTGGAGATGATGGAGTACCAGCATCCCTTCCTGGACCGGAAAGGCATCATCATCCTGGGGGACCACGTTACCCTGGAAAGCGGTACCGGCTGCGTCCACACCGCTCCCGGCCACGGCGCCGATGACTTTATCGTCTGCCAGAAGTACCATATGCCTGTGGTGGTCCCTGTGGACGACCATGGCGTTCTCACCCAGGAAGCAGGGCAGTTTGCCGGACTTATGGTCTGGGATGCCAACCCTGTCATTCTGAAGCATATCAAGGAGACCGGCAACCTGCTGGGTGTCCAGCACATCCAGCACCAGTACCCCCACTGCTGGCGGTGCCATAACCCCATCATCTTCCGTGCTACCGAGCAGTGGTTCTGCTCCATCGACCCCTTCAAGGAGCAGGTGTACAAGGCCATCGACGATGTGAAATGGCAGCCTGCCTGGGGCCATGACCGGATGGTAGGGATGGTCCGGGACCGGAGCGACTGGTGCATCAGCCGTCAGCGGACCTGGGGCGTGCCCATCCCTGCTTTCTACTGCAACCAGTGCGGCAAGTATCACATCTCCGATGAATCCATCCAGGCCGTTGCCGACCTGTTCCGGAAAGAGGGGAGCGACGCCTGGTACAAGTACGAGGCCAAGGACATCATCCCGGCCGGCATCAAGTGCGAAAACTGCGGTGCTTCCGACTGGCGGAAGGACACGGATATTATGGACGTCTGGTTCGACTCCGGCTCCACCCATGTGGCCGGTCTGGAGGAACGCCCCGAGCTGAAGTGGCCTGCCGACCTGTACATGGAAGGCGCCGACCAGTTCCGCGGCTGGTTCCAGTCCAGCCTCCTCACCAGCGTGGCTACCCGTGGGGTGGCCCCCTACAAGGCAGTTCTCAGCCATGGCTGGGTAGTAGACGGCGAAGGCAAGCAGATGCACAAGAGCGCCGGCAACGGCGTGGAGCCCAGCGAGATCATCAAGGACTACGGCGCCGACATCATCCGGCTCTGGGTGGCTTCCTCCGACTACACCGTGGACGTGCGGGTGTCCAAGGAGATCCTGAAGCAGCTGTCCGACGCTTACCGGAAGATCCGGAACACCGCCCGGTTCATGCTGGGCAACCTGAACGGCTTTGATCCCGCCAAGGATCTGGTGTCCGACGATCAGCTCCAGGAACTGGACCGGTGGGCCCTGGATGCCCTGGACCGCCTCCAGGAGCAGTGCCTGGCTGCCTACGAGGTCTACGACTTCAACAAGGTTTATCACCAGATCCACAATTTCTGCGTGGTGGATATGTCCAACTTCTATCTGGACATCATCAAGGACCGTCTCTACTGCACCAAGGCCGACGGCCTGCCCCGCCGGGCAGCCCAGACGGCCATGTACAAGATTCTCACCGAGCTCACCAAGCTGCTGGCTCCCATCCTGACCTTCACTTCCCAGGAGATCTGGAGCTACCTGCCTGAATTCCCCGGCAAGAACAAGTATGTTGCCTTTGAGGAGATGGGCAAGCCCGGCCAGTACCGTCAGGACGCCGCCTTCCAGGAAAAGTGGACCCGGATCCATGCGGTGCGTGACGACGTGAAGAAGGTCCTGGAACAGGCCCGTGCTGAAAAGCAGATCGGCTCCTCCCTGGAGGCCAACCTGAAGCTCTATTGCAGCCAGGATGTTTATGATCTGCTCAACGATATCCCCATGGACGAGCTGGCTGATCTGATGATCGTGTCCCGTGTGGATCTGATCCAGGGCCAGGGCGGCCTGAAGGGCCTGGTGGATGGCCTGGGTGTGGAAGTCATCCGTGCAGGCGGGGAGAAGTGTGCCCGCTGCTGGAAGTACACCGAGGACATCGGCTCTGATCCCAACCATCCCACTTTGTGCAAACGCTGCGCAGCAGAACTGTAATGCCAAGGGCGGCGCTTTCTTTCAAAAGCGCCGCCCTATTCTTGTAACTGGAGGACCCATGCGGTATTTGCTCATAACCATTCTGACCCCCCTGGGCCTGGCGGGCCTGGATCAGGCGTTGAAGGCCTGGGCCACCGCCTGCCTGGAACCGGTAGGCAGCATCCCCCTCATTCCGGGGATCCTGGAACTGCGGTATCGCCTCAACACCGGGGCAGCGTTCGGCTCCCTGGCGGGGCGGCAGCTTTTTCTCATCCTGTTCACCATTGCCGCCATGGCGGGAATTCTGGTATACCTCCTCTGGAAGCGTCCCGCCTCCCGGCTGGAGTATATGGGATGGATTTTGATTCTGGGGGGCGGACTGGGCAACCTCATTGACCGGGTGTCCGCCCAGGCGGTGGTGGACTACATCAACCCCCTTTTTATTGATTTTGCCGTTTTTAATTTTGCAGATATCTGCATCACCGTGGGGATCGGGCTTTATGTTCTGGACCTGCTGCTGGGGCTGAGAAGGAAGAATGGCCATGGAGCAGCTTGAATTTCTGGTAGAGCCCTCCCAGGCCGGGCAGCGGCTGGACAAGTTCCTGGCCTCCAGCCAGGACCAGCTTTCCCGCAGCGCCATCCAGGGCCTGCTGGAACAGGGACTGGTCCTCTGTGACGGAAAGCCCGCCAATAAAAAAGAACAAACCCGGGCAGGGCAGACCATCCTGGTCCAGGTACCCCCCGCCCAGCCCCTGGAGGCGGTGCCCCAGAATATCCCGGTGGAGATTTACTATGAGGACGAACACCTCCTGGTGGTGAACAAACCCAAGGGGATGGTGGTCCATCCGGCCCCCGGCAATCCGGACGGTACCCTGGTGAATGCCCTCCTCTACCACTGTGCCGGAGGGCTTTCGGGAATCGGCGGACAGCTCCGCCCCGGCATCGTCCACCGGATCGACAAGGACACCAGCGGGCTGCTGGTGGTGGCCAAGAATGATGCCGCCCACCAGGAGCTCAGCCGCCAGATGAGCGAGCACTCCATCCACCGGGTCTACCAGGCGGTCTGCTATGGCGGTTTTCAGGAGGATTCCGGCTTTGTGGAGGCGCCCATCGGTCGCCATCCCCAGGACCGGAAAAAGATGGCCATCACCCCCAGAAATTCCAAGTATGCCTATACGGCCTGGGAGGTGGTGGAACGGCTGGGGGCTTTCACCCATATTCAATGTAAACTGAAAACGGGACGGTCCCATCAGATCAGGGTCCAAATGGCCAGCATAGGACACCCCCTGGCGGGGGACCCGGTGTACGGGCCCCAGAAGGTCATCCGGGAATTGCAGGGCCAGTGCCTCCATGCGGGGACCCTGGGATTTGTTCACCCGGCCACCGGGGAATACCTGGAATTCAATGCACCCCTGCCGGACTATTTTCAAAAGTTTTTAAGGAAGTTGAGAGGAGGAGAACCATGATCCCCCAATTACAGCAAAAGCTGGTCCTCTGCAATCTGGACACGGCGGTGCGGAAAAATAAGGGAGACCTTCTGGCCTGCGACCGGTGGGCCATCCGGCTCTTTGAGAAGATGGGAGGCCAGCTGGCCTTCATCAGCGGCAAGCCGGTCCACGAGATCCTCCACCAGTTCCGGGGCAGTATGCCCGCCCAGTCGGTCATCGCCTGCAACGGGGCGGTGATCTACGACGGAGCCCAGGGGGAGGAGGTGAAATCCGCCTGCGTCCACGAGCAGGAGGCCCGGGTGGCCATCCAGGATATCCTCCTTCGGTTCCCTTCGGTAGGGATCGAGATCGTGGCCCGGGGCGGCGGACTGTTTGTGGTCCGGAGTAACCTCCATGTTCATCAGAATCTTCGCTCCTGCCGGGCCCGGTACCAGCTGAAATCCCTGGACGAGATCCCCCGGGGCTGGCTCCAGGTCATCCTCCGGGGCAGCGAGGAGCAGATCGCCCAGATCCAGGAGCACACCCGCCGGAAATACTACGGAGCCCGGAACTGCATCTGCCCCCAGGACCCCAACACCTGTGTCATCCTGGCCCAGAATGCCCGCCCCGAGCGGGCCTTTGAGGAGCTGTGTATGCTGAAAGGGGTCCTGCCCCAGAATTGCATCCTCCTCACCGATGACCAGCGGGACCTTCCCCTGGCAGAAAAGGCGGGGCAGACCATCTGCTCCTTCGATGCCCCGGCCCCTGTCCAGCAGGCTGCCGGGAAAAACACTCTGTCCGCCTTGTACGGAGGTGGGGTGGGGGAATACCTCTATGGAATGGTCAAAGGATACCCGGACAAGTAAACCTGGCTGGAAAGGGATCCTGGGGATCGCCCTGGCGGCAGTGGTTCTGGGAGGGTTTGTGTTTTTCCCTGGCCCGGTGCCGGTCCATGGAGCAGACGACCTGCTCCCCCTGGAGGAAACCGTTCAGCCGGTGCCGGTGAATCTGAACACCGCCGGACTGGAAGAGCTGGTCCTCCTGGAGGGAATCGGAGAAGCCAAAGCCCAGGCCATCCTGGACTACCGGCAGGAACACGGACCTTTTGAAAGCTGGGAAGATGTGGACCGAGTAAAAGGAATCTCCATGAATATGATAGAAGCGTGGGAAGATACAGCGGTCTTATCCTGATAGGAGGACATCATGAAGGACGAAACTATGTACATCAACCGGGAATTGAGCTGGCTGGACTTTGACCTGCGGGTCCTGGCCCTGGCCAAGGAGAAAAGCGTTCCCCTGGCCGAACGGCTGAAATTTGCATCCATCTACGGCAGCAATATGGATGAGTTTTTCATGGTCCGGGTGGGGAGCCTGTACGATCAGACCCTCTTGAAAAGCAAAAAGAAGGACGGGGTCACCGGACTGACCCCTCAGCGGCAGCTGGCCGAGATCCTGCCCAAATACCGTCAGCTCCAGCTGGCCTGCGATAAATACTATGAAAAACTGGTGGCAGCCCTGGAGGAAGAGGGATACCACAAAATTAACTTTGAGAAGCTTACCAAGGACCAGGAGCATTTCTGGAAGAAATACTTTGACAATGAGCTTTTCCCCGTCCTCAGCCCCCAGATCATTGACGAGCGCCATCCCTTCCCGTTTTTGCGGAATAAGGAAATTTATTACTGCGCCCAGCTGAAAACCAAGGAGGACGGCACCAGCTACGGCCTCATCCCCATCAGCAGCCAGTTTGACCGGCTCCTCTATATCCGGGGGGACAAAGGGGTCAACTACGGCTTTGTGGAGGAGCTGATCTACCATTTCGGCGCCTCTGTTTTTGACAAAAAAGCGGTGCAGAAGCAGTGCCTCATCCGGGCTACCCGGAATGCGGATATCTCGGTGCAGGAAGGGATGCTGGATCACGATGTGGATTTCCGCCAGGTCATGACCGAGCTGCTGAAAAAGCGCCGGAAGCTGGCGGCGGTGCGGCTTCAGTTCTGGCCCCAGGCTCCCCAGGAGGTGGCGGAGTACTTCTCCAAGCGGCTGATGCTTCCCCAGGGACATACGGTGGCACAGACTGCCCCCCTGGATCTGGGATGCCTCATGAAGCTGTCGGGCAAGATTGCCAAGGATGATCCCGCCTACAGCTATCCTCCCGCCCGTCCCATGCAGGCGCCTGCAAGCTATTCTTTGACCCGGCACTCCCAGGAGGAGGATGTGCTCCTCTTCTATCCTTACCAGAGCATTCGCCCCTTTATCCGGATGCTTCACCATGCAGCTGCCGACCCCGAGGTCATCTCCATCAAAATGACCCTTTACCGCCTGGCCGAGGACAGCCAGATCATTTCTGCCCTGGTGGAAGCGGCGGAAAACGGGAAGGAAGTGCTGGCGGTGGTGGAACTGCGGGCCCGGTTCGATGAGCAGAACAACATCGACTGGTCCCGCCAGCTGGAGGAAGCGGGCTGCACCGTGATCTACGGATTTGAGGATTACAAGGTCCACTCCAAGCTCACCCTCATTACCCGGAAAGCCGGATCCGACTACCAGTACACCACCCAGATCGGCACCGGAAACTACAACGAAAAAACCAGTGAGCTCTATACCGACCTGTCCTTCATCACCAATGACCAGCAGATCGGGGAAGAGGCCAACCTGGTCTTCAACAACCTGGCAGTCCAGCGGCTGACGGAGGAGAAGGAAACGGAGAAGCTCCTGGTGGCGCCCCTCCGGTTCAAGAGCGTGATCCTGGAGGAGATGGATCAGGAGATCCGGGCAGCCATGGCCGGCAAGCCCGCCTCCATGATCCTGAAGAACAACTCGGTGAACGACCTGGAGATCATCGACAAAATCTCCCAGGCTTCCTGCGCCGGGGTCCAGGTGGATATGATCGTTCGGGGAATCTGCTGCATCAAGGCGGGCCTGCCGGGAAAGACCGAGAATGTCCGGATCCGAAGCCTGGTGGGCCGGTACCTGGAACACAGCCGAATCTACTGCTTTGGACAGGGGGAGAATATGCGGGTCTACATCGCTTCCGCTGACTTCCTTACCCGGAACACCGAACGCCGGGTGGAAGTGGGGGTCCGGGTGGACGATCCCAAGCTGAAGCAGCTGCTGTACAGGATCCTGACCATACAGCTCCAGGATAATGTGAATGCCCGGGAGATGCGCCCCGACGGAAGTTATGTCCGGGTCAAGGGAGAAAAGGGCAGCCCCCGGGTAGACAGCCAGATGGCCATGTATGACCTCTTCCGTGACAGATGGAACTGCGGCGGGCAGGAGGAAGCCCCCCAGCCTGCGCCGATCCCCGAACCGGTAAAAGAAAAAGATCTGCCGGAACGGAAAAAAGCAGCTGCCAGGCGTTGCCCCGCCCCCAAAAAGCCCCTGTGGCAGCGGTGGGTAGGCCGTCTGGTCAAGGGTAAAAAGTAAACAGGAATTCTTTCAATGCCGCCCCGGTTTTCGCCGGGGCGTCATTCATCTTCCCGGGAAAAGAAGCATAGAATAGCCACCGGAAGGCGGTGAAGCTATGGAACAAACTCTTTTGCAGGAAAAGAAGGAAAAAACCAGAGAGGTACTGAAACCTACCCGGGAGGAACGGGCGCCGGGGCAGGGGAGCCTGCTGCGGGTCCAGATCCTTCTGTCTGTCCTCATCCTTCTGATTTTGGCGGGAATTCGCCAGGTCAGCCCGGGATGGTGTAGCACCATCCTCCAGCCCTACCGGGAGTATATGGACCAGGAGCAGTTCGACCCCCAGCCCCTGGTCCGGTTTGCCTGGGCGCAGGTCACGGGAATGGGAAAAGGGGGCAGCGGACAGAGCGCCAAGCCCTGGAATTATTCTGAGGATACCTACCTTCCGGACAGGTCCCTTTCCAGCCCTCTGTCCAGCCTTTACACCACCTCCGAGTATGGCTGGCGGGATAACCCTACCGGGGAGGGGGCAGATTTCCACACCGGCATCGACCTGCGGGCGGCTCAGGGCACCCCGGTGCTGGCAGCAGCGGAAGGGGTGGTGGTGAAGGCTGCCTGGAGCAACAGCTACGGCAATTATATCGTTCTGGCCCACGGGGACCATCTCATGACCCTCTACGCCCATATGGAATACTTATTCGTCCGCACCGGCCAGCCGGTGGACCGGCAGCAGGTGCTGGGCACCTCGGGCGCCACCGGGAATGTGACGGGACCGCACCTCCACTTTGACCTCCTCTACCGGGAGCTCGGGGATGACGC
>CALXEN010000003.1 GCA_944387325.1 uncultured Clostridia bacterium
CCAGCGATCCGAAGGGCAAGAACCGCACTCAGGAAATTGACATCTACTATAAGGGCATTGGAGCTCTGGAAGTATCCAAAGTCACTTCATCAAGGCAAGAATGAGAAAAACGGCATAGCCGAAGCTACACCGTTTCTCTCTTGCCCCACGATGTTTTCTTATCGGGAGGCACCTTTGGGTATCTTCCTTTTTTATTGCCTCATTGCTGCACCAGATAGATGAAATAGGCCAGGTAGCAGGCCAGCATGACCGCCCCGCCGGTGCGGGCCAGCTTCCGGTCCCGGAAGACGCAGAGCCAGAGGAGGATCATCACCCCCATGGCCATGACGCTGTCCACCAAAAAGCCGCTGCTGTAAGTCACCGGGGTGATGAGGCTGGCGGTGCCTACCACAAAGAGGATGTTGAAGATGTTGCTCCCCACAATGTTCCCCACGGCGATATCGGTCTTCCCTTTCAGGGCGGCGGTGACGCTGGTGACCAGCTCGGGCAGGCTGGTGCCCAGGGCCACAATGGTCAGGCCAATGAACCGCTGGCTCACCCCGAACATCTGGGCCAGGGCAGTGGCGGCGTCCACCGTCAGGTCGGCCCCCCAAATCACCAGGAACATCCCCACCAGGATCAGCCCCACCATCCGGGGCACCGTGTCCTTGGGCCCCAGGGCGGGCAGCTCCTCCCCGGCGTTCTCCCCCCGCTTGGTCTGCCAGACCAGGTAGGCCAGGTAGGCCAGGAAGAAGGCCCAGAGGATGATCCCGTCCATAAATCCGGTCTGGCCGTCCCAGAGGCCCAGGACCCCCAGCAGAAGGGTGATGCCGATGCCGAAGGGGATCTCATACCGGACGGTGGACCGCTGGACCGGGATGACGCAGATGAAGGCGGTGAGCCCCAGAATAATGAGGACGTTGAGGATGTTGCTCCCCAGCACGTTTCCGATGGTGATCTCGGCGCTTCCCCGCAAAGCGGAGGTGATGCTCACGGCGGCCTCGGGGGCGCTGGTCCCCATGGCCACGATGGTCAGGCCGATGACCAGCTGGGGGATGCCGAATTTGTCGGCGATCTTGGAGGAACCCTCCACAAACCAGTCGGCCCCCTTCACCAGCATGGCGAAGCCCAGGGCCAGAAGCAGCAGCTGTACTGCGATTTCCATTCCCATCCACTCCTTTTCATTTCCCGGAAAAAGGGATAAAAAAACAAGACTTCCAGCACGGGATTGTCCGTGCTAAAAGTCTTGTCCTTTGGTTCTCATGGAATCAAAGCCCCGGGCCAGGCGGATACGCCGGGATTGTTGGCCCCCAGGGGTTCCGACTACTCCCTTTTAACAGGAAGCATTGTAGCACACCCGGCCCGGGAGTGTCAATACATTTTCCCTTATTCCGCCACATATATCTGGAGGGAAAGGAGGGAGGACCGTGGCGGTCACGTGCTTTTTCTTGTTGGTGGGCCTGGTGCTCATTGTAAAGGGAGGAGACTGGTTTGTGGAGGGGGCGGTCTGGATGGCCCGGGTCAGCGGGGTGCCTCCCTTCCTCATCGGGGCCACGGTGGTCAGCCTGGCCACCACCATGCCCGAGCTGATGGTCAGTCTGCTGGCGGCGGCAGGAGGTCAGAACCAGATGGCCTGCGGCAATGCGGTGGGAAGCGTCATCGCCAACACCGGCCTTATCCTCTCCATCGCCCTCATTGCCCTGCCGGGGCCGGTGGACCGGCGGCAGTACCTGGGAAAGGGGCTCCTCCTTCTGGCCACGGTGGGGGTGCTCCTGGCTTCCACCCGGCAGGGAGAGCTTGTCGGGTGGGGTGCGGCAGCCCTGGGCGGCATCTTCTTTCTCTTTATGGCGGAGAACATCTGGCAGGCCCGCACTGCTCTGGGAAACCGGCAGGAAAAAAGCCCTCCCCCCAAAGGGGGAGAGCTGGGAAAACATCTTCTTCTCTTCCTGGCCGGGGCGGCGGGCCTGGTAGCGGGGGCCCGGCTCCTGGTGGATTCCGCCTCCCGGCTGGCAGCGTTGGTGGGGGTCTCCGAAGGGGTGGTGGGGGCCACCATCGTGGCCCTGGGCACCAGCCTGCCCGAGCTGGTCACCACCCTGACGGCGGTGGCCAAAAAGCAGGCTTCCCTGTCGGCGGGAAACATTCTGGGGGCCAACATCATCGACAATGCCCTCATCCTTCCCGCCTGCGGCCTGGTGTCCGGGGGTGCGCTCCCCATCAGCCTCCAGACCCGGATGATCGACCTCCCCTTCTGCCTGGTGGGACTTTGGGTGGCCCTGGTCCCCATGCTGGTGCTGGGCCGGTTTTCCCGGTGGCAGGGGGTCCTGGGACTGGGGGTCTACCTGGCCTACCTCTTCCTTCTTATCCGTTGAAGGTGATGGCCAGGGTGGTGGAGAATTCCTCCCCCGGGGCCAGGCGGGCGGCAGCTGCCTGGGCGGACCACTCGCTGGTCCCGCCCTCCACCCCGGGCAGACTGTGCCAGGGCTCGATGCAGACAAAGTGGATCTTCTGGGACAGGGCGCTCCAGATCAGGGTGTAGGGGAAGGGGGCAATGCTGCAGACCACGCTCCGGTCCGAGCCCTTCTCGTAGATCCCCAGGGTGGCGCTCTTCAGGTTGGTGAAGCAGAAGCTGTCGTTGTCGAAGAGACGGTCGGTGAGGGGGATGGTGTCCAGGTTGGTGCCCAGGTAGTAGCACTTCCCGCTGAGAAGCCCCTTGGGTCGGGCGTCGATGACCAGGGGGCTCTCCATCTGTTCAAACCGGAACTCATAATCCTCGGTGTCGTGGTCCCCGTCAAAGGGGCAGACGAAGGCGGGGTGATACCCCAGCCCGAACTGAAGGGTGCCCTGGCCGGGGTTCTCCACCGTCAGGGTATGGCGGAGGGTATTCTCCTCCAGGGTAAAGGTGGACCGGAGGAGGAAGGGGAAGGGGAACCGCTCCAGGGTCTCGGGGCTGCTGGCCAGCTCCAGCACCAGCTTGTCCGGCTCCTGGCTGACCAGGGCGTGCTCCATGTCCCGGGCAAAGCCGTGCTGGCCGCCGGGGTATTCCTTCCCGTCCACCACCATTTTCCCGTCCGGCAGCTTGCCGGTGTAGGGGAAGAGGATGGGGGCGTGACGGCCCCAGACGGATTTGTCAGCCTGCCACAGGCACTCCCGCCCTGAATCCTTGTACACCACGCTCACCGGCTCGGCGCCGTGGGAGGAGACGGTGACTTTCAGGCGGGCATTTTCCAGTACATATTCCATAGGGGGATCCTCCTTATACAAAGGCTTTTTTTCAGTATACTCCACCGGACGGACGGTGACAAGGACAAACTTTCCCGCATAAGCTGGTATAACCCATCTTAGAAAGGGGAGTATGCGTATGTCCAATGGGATTCTGCGGGTCAGCACCTTTGATGTCCGCCAGTCCGCTCCGGTGGCCGGGGCGGAGGTGCGGGTCATCGGGGAGGGGCTGGACCTGACCTTTAACACCGACGGGAGCGGCCTGGCCCCCGACCTTACCATCCAGGCCCCCGACCGGGCTTACAGCCTGGACGAGGACAATACCACCGTGCAGCCCTGGTCCACGGTGAAACTGACCGCCCGGGCCCCCGGGTACCAGGAGCTGGAACTGGAGGGGATCCAGATCTTTGACGGCCAGGTGACCCTGGCCCAGCTGGAAATGACCCCCCAGCTGGGCCGGAACAGTGAGGAGGTGCAGCGGGTGGAGATCCCGCCCCACCCCCTCTTTGCCGGGAACGGCGGCAGCGGTACCGCCCCCGCCGACCAGGGACTGGCCACAGCGGTCCTCCGCCAGGTCATCATCCCCAAGTCCATTACCGTCCACCTGGGGGTCCCTTCCTCCAGCGCCCAGAACGTGACGGTGAGCTTCCAGAACTATATCGCCAATGTGGCCAGCAGTGAGGTCTACCCCACCTGGCCGG
>CALXEN010000004.1 GCA_944387325.1 uncultured Clostridia bacterium
AAGAACGTGGCAGACAACAAGCTGAAATACTAAGCTCCCGGAAGGAAGGATTTTACCTATGAAAATTTTGATCACCGGCTGCAACGGGCAGCTGGGCCGGGAGCTGCAAAAGCAGCTGGCCGCCGGCCGCAGCGAACTGGGCCCCATCCCGGCACGGCTTCGGGACGCCGCCGTGGTGGCGGTGGACCTGCCCCAGCTGGATATCTCGGACCGGGAACAGACCGTGGACTTCATTCTTCGGGAGAAGCCGGGCACCATCATCAACTGTGCCGCCTTCACCAACGTGGACGGCTGTGAGACCCAGACCGACGCTGCCTTCAAGGCCAACGCCATCGGTCCCCGGAACCTGGCCCAGGCCGCCAAAAAGGTGGGGGCCCGCCTCATCCACGTCTCCACCGACTATGTGTTCAGCGGCCAGCCCAACGGGGGGATCCCCCTGGACGAGACCGCTCTGCCCAACCCCAAAAGCGCCTACGGTTCCACCAAGCTGCTGGGGGAGGAATATGTGGCCCGGTTCTGCCCCCGCCACATGATCGTCCGCACCGCCTGGCTTTACGGCTATGAGGGAAAGAACTTCGTCAAGACCATGGTCAACGTCGGAAAGAAGACCGGCCACCTGGAGGTGGTCAACGACCAGCTGGGCAACCCCACCAACGCCGTGGACCTGGCCCATCATATCCTGAAGCTGGCGGTCAGCCACGAGTACGGCACCTACCATTGCACCGGCACCGGTATCTGCAGCTGGTACGATTTCGCCGCCGAGATCATCCGGCTGTCCGGGGTGGACGCCACCGTGGATCCCTGCACCACCGCCGAGTATGCGGCTAAGCACCCGGCCACCGCCGACCGCCCCGCCTGGAGCGCCCTGGAAAACCGGATGCTCCGGGTCACTGTGGGGGATGAGATGCGCCCCTGGCAGGAAGCCCTGAAAGAATATTTTGAACATTGGGATGGTAATTGAATATGAAAAAATATCTTGTCACCGGCTGCGCCGGTTTTATCGGCACCAACTTCGTCTATTATATGCTCAAGAAGTATCCCGAGATCCTGCTGGTCAATCTGGATAAGCTGACCTACGCCGGGAACCTGGAGAACCTGAAGGACTGCGAGGATGACCCCCGCCACGTCTTTGTCCAGGGGGACATCTGCGACAAGGAGCTGGTCACCGGCCTGTTTGAAAAATACGACTTCGACTATGTCATCAACTTCGCCGCCGAGAGCCATGTGGACCGGTCCATCACCAACCCCGAGACCTTTGTGGAGACCAACGGCATGGGCACCGTCAACCTGCTCCAGTGCGCCAAGAACGCCTGGTATGACAGCGAGACCAAGACCTGGGCGGAAGGGAAGAAGTACTGCCAGGTATCCACCGACGAGGTCTACGGCTCCCTGGGCGCCGACGGGTACTTCATGGAGACCACCCCCCTCTGCCCCCACAGTCCCTACTCCAGCAGCAAAGCCAGCGCCGATATGTTCGTCATGGCCTACCATGACACCTACGGAATGCCGGTGAACATCACCCGCTGCTCCAACAACTACGGCCCCTACCAGTTCCCCGAGAAGCTGATCCCCCTCATGATCAACAATGTGAAGAACCACAAGAAGCTGCCGGTCTACGGAGACGGGATGAACGTCCGGGACTGGCTCTATGTGGAGGACCACTGCAAGGCCATCGACATGGTGGCCAACGGCGGCCGGGACGGGGAAGTGTACAACGTGGGCGGCCACAACGAGCGGCCCAACATCTTCATCGTCAAGACCATCATCGCCCAGCTCCATGACCGTCTCAAGGATGACGGCATCGACGAGGGCCTCATCCAGTATGTGGCCGACCGTCTGGGCCATGACCGCCGGTATGGTATCGACCCCACCAAGATCAAGGAGGAGCTGGGCTGGTACCCCGAGACTCCCTTCGAGAAGGGGATCGTCCTCACCATCGACTGGTACCTGGAGCATGAGGAATGGATGAACAACGTCACCAGCGGCAACTACCAGAAGTATTATGAGGAAATGTATAAAAACAA
Organism: uncultured Clostridia bacterium; assembly: GCA_944387325.1. Taxonomy (GTDB): domain Bacteria; phylum Bacillota; class Clostridia; order Oscillospirales; family Ruminococcaceae; genus CALXEN01. The sequence continues at coordinate 2,025 of CALXEN010000004.1, forward strand.
GTAATTTATACTGAAAGTATAAAAAGGACCTCCGCTCTTTCCAGGAACGGAGGTCCTTTCACAATTTTGTAAAAAGCTGGCGATTGCACCCGGCAGGGTTTTGTGGTACAATAATATAGCTGTTTTTATGCGTATCTCCCGGGGTATGGCCCTTTTTTTCCGGGGCGGACCCAAGAGGGGAGAAAAGAGAACAAATACGGGCGGGGGATTCCGCCGGAAGATAGAAGGAGGTCGCCTATGGCCGCATTGATTACAAGAGAGGAGCACCAGCGCCGGATGCGCCGCCGCCGCCGGCAGGTGCTGGGGTTGGCCGTGGTGGTCATGGTGCTGCTGGGGATGGTACACCTGGTGGATACCGCCATTGATCTCTACAAGAAGGTCACCGATCCCACCGAAAGGATGCTGGAGTATGAAAGCCTGCTCCGAAGCGTGGTCATGTACGACCCCGCCTATTTCAACGGGCTGGAGAATGTGAACGATTCCTTCATCAAGCAGACCTCGGTCTGGGGCACCATCTACGAGCTCATTGAGAAGGGCCAGTGGGACAGCCTGGCCCGGTCTGAGGACGAGCGGGCCATCCTCCCCGGGGTGGATGTGAGCGCCTTTGCCACCAAGCTGTACGGTCCCTCCGTTCAGCTGAAACACGCCACCTTTACAGATGACTTTGGTCTGGAGTATGTTTACGACGAGTCCCTCCAAGGATACCTGATCCCGGTTACCAGTACCGAGAACAGCTATTCTCCCCAGGTGGTCCAGCTCCAGAACAAGGACGGCAAGCTCCGGGTAAGCGTGGGGTACATCAGCAACACCAGCGATGGAATCACCTCCGGCGTCACCGAGTCCAAGCCCCAGAAATACGCCGATTATATCTTCGAGCGGGGCCTGGACCGGGAATGGTATCTCACCGGTATTGAGGAGAGCAGCTGGAAGGCGGAGGAAGGGGATATCATCCACCAGGAGACCACCGCTGATCTGGTCTACGATCCTACCGGAGCCCTCCAGCAGCAGCTGGAACAGGAGAGCGGGATGGAGAACACCCAGCCGGAAGAATAAGAGAAATAACAAGGACCCCCGGGCCGTATGGCCCGGGGATCCTCTTTATACTGTCAGGAAAAAGGAAAAGAAATCAAAGCACCTTGCTGAGGAAGTCGATGGTGCGGGCCTCCTTGGGATGGTCCAGTACCTCCTGGGGGGTACCTTCCTCCACAATATAGCCCCCCTCCATAAAGATCACCCTGCTGGCCACCTCCCGGGCAAAGCCGATCTCGTGGGTGACCACCACCATGGTCATCCCGTCGCTGGCCAGCTGCTTCATGACCTGGAGCACTTCCCCTACCATTTCAGGGTCCAGGGCGCTGGTGGGCTCGTCAAAGAGAAGGATATCCGGATTCATGGCCAGGGCCCGGGCAATGGCCACCCGCTGCTTCTGGCCGCCGGACAGCTGGCTGGGGTAGGCCTCGGCCTTGTCCAGCAGACCCACCCGCTTGAGGAGGCGGAGGGCGGTCTCGGTAGCTTCAGCCTTGTTGGCCGTTTTCAGCTCGGTGGGGGCCAGGATCATGTTCCCCATGACGTTCAGGTTGTTGAAGAGGTTGAAGTGCTGGAACACC
>CALXEN010000005.1 GCA_944387325.1 uncultured Clostridia bacterium
ACTTCGCCGACAAGAGCGTGACCGAGAACACCCGCGTTTCCTACCCCATCGACCACATCGAGAAGATCGTCCGCCCCGTGTCGGCTGCGCCCGCGGCGAAGAACGTCATCTTCCTCTCGGCCGACGCTTTCGGCGTGCTGCCGCCGGTCTCCATCCTCACGGCTGACCAGACCGAGTACTACTTCCTCTCCGGCTTCACCGCCAAGCTGGCCGGCACTGAACGCGGCATCACCGAGCCCACCCCGACCTTCTCCGCCTGCTTCGGCCAGGCCTTCCTGGAGCTGCACCCCACCAAGTACGGCGAGGAGCTGGTCAAGAAGATGCAGAAGAGCGGCGCCAAGGCCTATCTGGTCAACACCGGCTGGAACGGCACCGGCAAGCGGATCTCCATCAAGGATACCCACGGCATCATCGACGCCATCCTGGACGGCTCCATCCTGAAGGCCGAGACCAAGACCATCCCCTACTTCAACCTGGCCGTTCCCACCCAGCTGCCCGGCGTGGACACCAATATTCTGGATCCCCGGAACACCTACGCCAGCGCCGAAGAGTGGGATGCCAAGGCTAAGGATCTGGCCTCCCGTTTTGAGAAGAACTTCGTCAAGTACACCGGCAATGACGCAGGCAAGGCCCTGGTCGCCGCCGGCCCCAAGGCTGAGTAATTCCTCCTCCCGGAACACAGCAAACGCCCCCGCAGGGAATCCCCTGCGGGGGCGTTTTTTATCTGTAAGGGAGACATACTTGGGGAGGACGTTCCCTGACAGCAGATTGACCCGGAGCGCAGTGTCGGGGAGGCGGAGAAGAAAGTCCGGGAAAACCATCTGGAGAAAAAATTCCGGGCTCCGGGATTAGGAGAACCGGGAGTAAGGCATACTCTCGGCAGAAGCCTGTGCCGAAAAGAAAAGGCGGGATCCCCTGTTATAGCGTGGCATTCAAAGATGCGGAATCTTTTCAACAAGAAAATTTAAAAAAATTTGTATAAAATCCCATATCGGGGGATATCTAAATAAGATACAAAATATCTATATTATTCATAATTATACAAATTTTTTCAATAAAATCAATACAGTACCCTGCAAAGAAGCAGAAATCTCTGGCAAACAGGTAACCCACCATGGCAAGAAATGCGTTCATCATCAAAGGCAATTTGTGCGGACCCCGGGTGCGTCTGGGCAGAGCACTCCAGAAGCCTCCCATGACCCAGGAGGATCTGGCCTGCAAGATCCAGCTCATGGGGGCGGAGGACATGACCAAACTGATCATCTCCCGCATTGAGAAAAATCAGCGTCATGTCTGCGATGCGGAGCTGCGGCTGCTGGCCAGGGCGCTGAACGTGTCCATGGAATGGCTGGTGGGAGATGAGGAGGAAAGCAATTATCCCCACTCCCGGCAGCAGAAATAAAGTATGCCGGAAAAATACTTCCCATAAGACAAAGACCTCGGACCTGCCAGGAAAAGGGCAGGCCCCGGGGTCTTTGTTATGAGAAAAAGGATAACACCCTTCCCCCTTCCCCGGCATACCCTGGGAAAGGGGGTGATAAACTTGAAAGGGAAATTTCTCCTTTCCATGGCCTTTGCCGCAGGGTGGTTCTCCCTCTCCCTGTGGTTTGCCGTGGGCTGGGCCCGGGAGGCCTCCTATTTTCTTCCTGCGCCCTATGTGTGGTGGGTTATTGCCGGGATCGCACTCCTTCCCGGTTTTCTCATGAGCGGGATGTTCTTTTCCAACCTGCTCAACAGAACGCTGAAATCCTATCCACGGACAGACCGGGACACCACCGTCATCCTCTGCGCCTACAACGAGGAAACGACGGTGGCTCGGGCCATCCGGGGGGTGCTGGACCAGGAGTATCGGGGCAGGATCCGGCTGCTGGTGGTGGACAATGCATCCACCGACCGCACCCGGACGGAGATATTTCGGATGATGGACTCCGCCCGCCCCGGACGGACCCTGGAGTACCTCTATTGCGGGGAACAGGGAAAAGCCCATGCCTTGAACATGGGACTGGCCAGGGTGAATACCCCCTATTTCCTGACGGTGGACGCAGACACTTGGCTGGAGAAAGACGCTGTACAGCGGATGATGGATCACCTGGAAGGGGAACAGTGCGGCTGTGCGGCGGGAAATCTGCTGGCGGCCAGTCCTGCCCGGACCCTGGCTGCCAAAATGCAGATCTATGATTATCTCCTTAGCATTGCGGCGGTAAAGCGGTTCCAGGGCAGCTACCGGTCTACCCTGGTGGCCCAAGGGGCTTTGAGCGGGTACAATACCCGGGCGGTCCGCCGGGCCGGAGGCTGGGAGCCGGTCATGGGAGAGGATATCGTCCTCACCTACAAGCTCCTTGAGATGGGCCTTTCCTCCACCTATGAGCCTCGGGCGGTGGGGTATACTGCCGTCCCCGACACCATGGAACGCCTTTACAACCAGCGCAAGCGGTGGGCCATAGGAATGCTGGAGGGGCTTTCCCGGGTACCGCCCTGGCGGCAGCGCCGGGTCTATACCCGGCATTTTACCTGGGTGAACCTCTCGGTGATCTACCTGGACCTGGCCTATCTGCTGGGATTTATCCCGGGAGTGTTCCTGGCCTGCATGGGGTACTTTTACCTGGTGGGGTTTCTCACCCTCTTCACCCTGGTGGTGGGAGCCGCCCTTCTCTCCACTGTCTATCTTTATCAGCGGCGGCTGGGGGTCGCCGTTGAAAACAGCCTGTGGGGGTTTCTGGCCTTTGTCTTCCTCTTCCAGGCAATTCAGAGTTCGGCAGCGGTCCACGGGTACCTCATCCATCTCTTCCGGCGGAAGGAGGAGTGGAGATGAAAGGAAAAAACCGTCTTTTCGGCCTGACAGTCCTCTTCCTGGTGGGCACTTTGCCAGCGGCCTTGTGGGGGACCATCTACGGCAGGATCCACCGGTGTCCCGTCTCCCGGCCGGTGGACCCCCAACGGCCCATGGTGGCCCTCACCTTTAATGACGGACCCCACCCCCGGTATACCCCCCAGATCCTGGATATCCTCTATGAGCGGCAGGTCCCGGCCACCTTTTTTCTGGTGGGGAAAAATCTGCGGGCGGGCAGGCTGCTGGTGCAGGAGATGGCCTCCTCAGGCCATCAGCTGGAATGTCACACCTACTCCCACCGGGAGCTTACGGGCCGGTCCGGCGAGGAGATCCGCCGGGAGGTGGAACTTTCCCAGAAGGCCCTGGAGAATATCCTGCCGGGGGAGGAATTCCACTACCTCCGCCCGCCCTACGGCAGCTTTACCCCAAAGGCGGAAGAGTGGGCGGGACTGTCCCTGGTCCGCTGGACCCTGGACAGCCAGGATTCCCTGGGAAAGAGGGGAGAGGAGATCTATTTCAAGGTGCTGGATGAGGTACGGGATGGAGATATCGTCATCCTCCACGAATGTCAGGAGACCATCGACATTCTGGACTCTCTCATCCAGGCGCTGGAAGAGGAGGGGTACCAGCTGGTCACCCTGGATCAGCTGGTGGAAAACCTGCCTCCGGAGAAGAGGAAAGACCTTCCCATCTACGGAGGAGAGGCAGAATTCTGACCCAAAAAGGACCCGTTCCCGGGAATTTCCCGGGAACGGGTCCTTTCAAATGATGGATCAAGGAGGCTTAGTAGAGCTTTGCTCCGGCGGGGATCCGGTCGTCCACCATGAGCAGGTTGAGCCCTTCCTGGCCGTCCTCCTCATGGACGGCGGAGATGAGCATTCCCTCGGAGTCGATCCCCATCATCTTCCGGGGAGGCAGGTTGACAATGGCAATGGCGGTCTTGCCTACCAGCTCCTCCGGCTCGTAATATTCATGGATGCCGCTGAGGATGGTCCGCCGCCGGTCAGTGCCGTCGTTGAGGGTGAACTTCAGCAGCTTCTTGCTCTTGGGCACTGCCTCGCAGGCCTCGATCTTCACCGCCCGGAAATCGGACTTGGAGAAGGTCTCAAAGTCCACCGTCTCCTTAAAGAGAGGTTCGATGACCACCTTGGAGAAGTCGATGGGTTTCTCCTGTTTCTCCCGGGTGCCGGCGCTTTCAGGCTTGTCCAGGGGGCGCATGGTGGGGAAAAGCAGGACGTCCCGGATGGAGGCGGAGTCGGTGAGGAGCATGACCAGCCGGTCCACCCCGAAGCCCAGGCCGCCGGTGGGGGCCATGCCGTACTCCAGGGCAGTGACGTAGTCGTAGTCCACCTGGGCCTTGCTCTCCGGCTCCAGGGCCTTCCGCTCGGCCACCTGCCGCTCGAACCGTTCCTTCTGGTCGATGGGATCGTTCAGCTCGCTGAAGGCGTTGCCGAACTCGGTGGCGTTGATGAAGTATTCAAACCGCTCGGTGAAGGCGGGGTCGTCGGGCTTCCGCTTGGCCAGGGGGCTGATCTCCACAGGATAGTCGTAGATGAAGGTGGGCTGGATCAGGTTCTCCTCCACAAAGGCGTCGAAGAACTGGGCCAGGATGGCGCCCTTGGTGGGCACCTCGGGAAGCTCCACATGGTGGGCGTTGGCGGCGTCGATGGCGTCCTGGTCGGTCTTCCAGTCGTTGAAATCCACGCCGGAGTACTTCTTCACGGCCTCGATCATGGTCAGCCGCTCCCAGTGCCCCAGGTCGATCTCCTTCCCCTGGTAAGGGATCACCAGGCTGCCGCAGACCTTCTGGGCAACGGTCTTCATCATCTCCTCCACCAGATCCATCATCCCGTGGAAATCGGTGTAAGCCTGGTAGAGCTCGATGGAGGTGAACTCAGGGTTATGCTTGGGGTCCATCCCCTCGTTGCGGAAGATCCGTCCCACCTCGTAGACCCGGTCCATGCCGCCTACGATGAGCCGCTTCAGGTAAAGTTCGGTCTCAATCCGCAGGACCATGTCCATGTCCAGGGCGTTGTGGTGGGTGGTGAAGGGACGGGCGGACGCCCCGATTTCAAAGGGGGTGAGGATGGGGGTGTCCACCTCCAGGAAGCCCTTCCCGTCCAGGTAGGACCGCAGCTCCCGGAGGATCATGCTCCGCTTGATGAAGGTGTCCTTCACCTCGGGGTTCATGATCAGGTCCACATACCGCTGACGGTATCGGGTCTCCCGGTCGGTGAGACCATGGAACTTTTCAGGCAGGGGAAGCAGGCTCTTGGCCAGGAGGGTCAGCTGGTCGATCCGAACGCTGAGCTCTCCCATCTTGGTCCGGAAAATCTCTCCCCGGACCCCTACAATGTCCCCCAGGTCCAGCTTCTTGAAGGCGGCGTAGGCCTCCTCCCCCAGCAGGTCCCGCTTGACGAAGATCTGGATATCCCCCTTGTCGTCCCGCAGGTGGGCAAAGCTGGCCTTCCCCATCACCCGCTTGCTCATGATCCGGCCGGCCAGGTGGACTACCTTGCCGGTCTCGGCCTCGGCGGGGAGGTCTGCGAACTCCTCCTTGATGTCAGCGGAGTAGGCGTCCTGCTCAAACTTGGTGATGGTAAAGGGGTCGGCCCCGGCGGCCTTCAGGTCGGCCAGCTTCTGGCGGCGGACGGCGGCCTGCTGGCTGTAATCCTGGGCAGGGGCCTGGGGATTGGTACGGTTTTCTTCCATGAGGTGCGCTCCTCTCTATTTTGGCTGGGCAGACTGCCCATAACATTCCGTGATGATTTAGTATAACACAAAAGGGGAGTGCCATGCACCCCCCCTTTTTTGCAGAAAATTCGCGCTGCTTCCCTGAAATTACAGGGAAGAACGACGAATCTCCACCACCTCGAAGGCAATGGTGCCGCCGCTCGGCAGGGTCACATCCACACAGTCCCCTACCCGGTGGCCCAGCAGGGCTTTCCCGATGGGGCTCTCGTCGCTGATCTTTCCCTTGTTCACATCGGCTTCGGTGCTGCCGGTAATATCATATTCCTCGGTGTCGCAGCCGGGCTCCCGAATGACCACGTGCATCCCCACGGCGACGGTGTCCAGGTTCAGCTCGCTGTCGTCGATGACCCGGGCGGACTTCACCATGGCCTCCAGGTCGGCAATGCGGGCCTCCACAAAAGCCTGCTCCTCCTTGGCGGCATCATACTCGGCATTCTCGCTCAGGTCGCCATAGCCCCGGGCTACTTTGATTTTATCCGCAACCTCTTTCCGCTTTACGGATTTCAGGTTGTCCAGTTCGTCCTGCAGATCCTGCAACCCCTTCCGGGTAACAACGATTTCTTTGGCCATGATGGATAATATCTCCTTATGTTAAATGAGCCCCCCGGACGGAGGGCAGACTAGATAGCCCATCTATTATACAAGTTATAATAGGGTTTGTCAATAAAAACTGCCGGGATCCCTGCCCTTTTCGGGGCGGGATCCCGGCAGAGACCGGTGCTGTTATTCGTCGGTGTCCATGTTGCCCATCTTCTTGGACTCCTGGATCACCTTCTCCTCCAGGTTGGAGGGGAGCTGTTCGTACCGGACGAACTCACAGGTGTACCAGCCGCGGCCCTGGGTCAGCTGCCGCATGAAGGTGTTGAAGGTCTGCATCTCGGCCATGGGGACCTCGGCTTCCACCGTCTGCAGGCCGTCCTCGTCAGGGTTCATCCCCAGCACACGGCCCCGGCGCTTGGTCACATCCCCCATGATGTCGCCGGTGTTCTCGGTGGGAACGTGGGCCCGGAGGGTGCCCACCGGCTCCAGGATGACGGGGCTGGCCTCGGGCAGGGCGGCCTTGTAGGCCCGCTTGGCGGCCATGATGAAGGCCATTTCGGAGCTGTCCACGCGATGGTAGCTGCCGTCCAGCAGGGTGGCCTTCAGGCCCACCACAGGATACCCGGCCCGAACGCCGTGCTCGGAGGCCTGACGCAGGCCCTTCTCCACGGCGGGGAAGAAGTTCTTGGGCACGCTGCCGCCGAACACCTTCTCCTCAAAAACCAGCTCCTCGCTGTCACAGGGCTCGAACTCGATCCACACGTCGCCGAACTGGCCGTGGCCGCCGGTCTGCTTCTTGTGCCGGCCCTGGGCCTTGCATTTCTTCCGGATGGATTCCCGGTAAGCCACCTTGGGGGGCTCCAGGGCAATGTCCACCCCGAACTTCTGCTTCAGCTTGGCAATGACCACATCCAGGTGCGGCTCGCCCAGGCCGGCAAGGACCTGCTGCACCGGCTCCTTGTCCACTCGGTAGCCGATGGTGGGATCCTCCTCCATGAGACGGGCCAGAGCGCCGCTGATCTTGCTCTCGTCCCCCTTCTTGAGAAGGCGGATGGCCATCTGGTAGCTGGGCTGGGGGAACTGGGGCGCTTCCACCGGCTCCACGCCGGCTACCCCCAGGGTATCCCCGGTGCGGGAGACGGTGAGCTTGGCAATGGCGCCGATGTCCCCGGCGGTGATCTGCTCCACCTCGGTCTGCTTCTTGCCGCAGAGAGCCATCAGCTTGCCCAGCTTCTCGGTTTCCCCGGTGCGGGCGTTGATGAGGGAAGCGCCGGGGGTCAGGGACCCGCCCAGCACCTTCACATAGCTCAGTTTTCCTACAAAGGGATCGGCCAGGGTCTTGAAGACATAGGCCTTGACCGGGGCGTTCTCGTCACAGCCCGCCTGGGCGGCACTGGGGAGGAGCACCTTCATGTTGTACAGCAGCATATCCAGAGCCTGGCCGTTGATGGCGCTGCCGCAGAAGACAGGGGTGATGGCCCCGGCGTTCACGCCCTTCCGCATCCCTTCCACGATCTCCTCGGTGGTGAAGGCTTCGCCCCCGAAGAACTTCTCCATCAGGTCATCGTCGGTCTCGGCGATGGCCTCGCTCATGGCCTCAATAAGACCGGCGAACCGGTGGCCGATGTCAGGCAGCTCCACCTGGATGGGCTTGCCGCTCTCATATTTGAATGCCTTCTGGCTGAACAGATTGATGTATACGGTGGTGCCGTCATCCAGCTTGGCGGGGACCACGCAGGGGCAGACGGTGGTGCCGAACCGGATCTTCATATCCTCCAGGATCTTGAAGAAGTTGGCGTTTTCCAGGTCCATCTTGGTCACAAAGACCATGGCGGCCTTCTTCTGCTTTTTGGCCAGGGTGTAGGCCTTCTCGGCCCCCACGGTGACCCCGCTGCGCCCCGATACACAGATCAGCACGCTCTCGGCGGCCCCCACGCCCTCGTACATACCGGCCTCAAAGTCAAACAGGCCGGGCACATCGATCAGGTTCAGCTTGGTGCCCTGGTATTCCACCGGCACCACGGCGGCATTCAGGCTGACCTTCCGCTTGATCTCCTCCGGATCGAAGTCGCTGGCAGCGGTGCCGTCGGCTACGCTGCCCATCCGCTCGGTGGCGCCGGTGTGATAGAGCAGCCCATCCACCAGAGTGGTCTTGCCGCAGTCCGCATGGCCGGCGACTAAAATGTTGCGAATGTCTTTGCTTGAATAGCTCATGTTGCCTAAACCTCTTTTCTAGTTTCCCCCCGGAAAAAAGGTTCCAGGGCGACAAAGTATACAAACACTGTAACATATTTGGGAAAATTTTCAAATAGATTGCCCAGAAAAAACCGGGGCCGGTGTTCTAAAATTTTGGAGCAGGATTTGTACATTTTGCCAGCAGAGGGGGCATTTTGGAAGGAAAAGAAAATTTTTTAAAATTTTTTTGGCAGAACCCTTGACATTCCCCCATATAGCTGATATAATCATTTTCGCTGTGAGAGCATCACCACCTGATCACGGGTGTTGATATACGGTGCGAAAGCACCCCATTGTGGCCCGTTGGTCAAGCGGTCAAGACGGCGGCCTCTCACGCCGCAAACGGGAGTTCGATTCTCCCACGGGTCACCATTATATTGCCCCTTAGCTCAGTCGGTTAGAGCATCTGACTGTTA
>CALXEN010000006.1 GCA_944387325.1 uncultured Clostridia bacterium
CACTTTGAACTCCTCTACCGGGAGATTGGTTATGATCCCCGGGAGGCCCTGGGCCTATGAAGTATTTCAGTTGGAAATATCCCTTCCTCACCTGCCTGGTCCTGATTGTTCTCCTGCGCCGGGATGGGCTGGCCATTGGGCGGATGGGCCTGATGGCCGCCCTCCTTCACGAGCTGGGCCATGCCCTGGCCTACTGGCTCATGACGGGACGGTTGCCCCGGGTCACCCTGTCGCCTTTGGGGATCGGGATGGAGGTACAGGAATCCTGCTTTACGCCCCAGGAGCTGTTGGCTCTGGCGGCGGCGGGACCGGGGGTGAATCTGACCCTGGCAGGACTGACCTTCCTGGCCCTCCAGCTCCGGGCCAGCTACGGGGGATACTGGTTTCTGGGGGTCAATCTCTGGATGGGCCTGTTCAACCTCCTCCCTCTGGGCGGACTGGACGGAGCCCGGATCCTCCAGGCGGTGGCCGAGCTCCGCCGGGGAATTTGAAAATTGCTTTTTTGGCCGGAATGGGTTACAATAACAGGGATAGTGAATGCGGCGGCCAGCCCGCCGGGAGAGGATACAAAGTATGCTGGACGGAAAACTGAAACAGGCTCTGGCCATGGTCCAGAAGCCGGGCCGGTACACCGGCGGGGAGCCTGGCAGTGTTTATAAAGAGAAGGAGCAGGTGGACCTGCGGTTCGCCTTCTGCTTCCCCGATACCTATGAGGTGGGGATGTCCTTTTTAGGGGAGAAGATCCTCTATGAGCTCATCAACGCCCATCCCAACTGGTGGATGGAGCGGGCCTTCATGTCCTGGCTGGACATGAAGGAACAGATGGAGACCCTGGGCATCCCGCTCTATACCCTGGAAAGCAAGGATCCCCTTACCCAGTTCGACATTGTGGGATTCACCCTGCAATATGAAATGTCCTTCACCAATATCCTGGCCATGCTGGACCTGGCCGGGATCCCATTCTACGCCAAAGACCGGGGGGAGGAATGGCCCCTCATCATTGCCGGTGGCCCCTGCGTCTGCAACGGGGAACCGGTGGCCCCCTTCTTTGACGTCATGCAGTTGGGGGAAGGGGAGGACCAGCTCCAGAGCATCTGCGCCCAGGTGGAGCAGGCCAAGAAGGAGGGAATCTCCAAGGAGGAACTCCTCCTGCGGCTGGTGAAAATCCCCGGGGTCTACATCCCCGCTTTCTATGATGTGGAGTACCAGGAGGATGGCCGGATCCAGACCATCCGGCCCAACCGTCCCGGCGTGCCTGCGGTGGTCACCAAGGCCATCCTGAAGGATATGAATGCCTACAAGCCCCCGGTGAACTTTGTGGTCCCCCTGATCGGGGCCATCCACGACCGGGCCCAGGTGGAGGTCCTCCGGGGCTGTGTCCGTGGCTGCCGGTTCTGCCAGGCAGGCTTCATCTACCGGCCTATGCGCCAGCGGGATGCAGAGGGACTGGACCGGGCGGCCCGTGACCTCTGCGCCAACACCGGGTATGAGGAGGTCAGTCTCACCAGCCTTTCCACCAGCGACCACAGCCAGCTGGAGGAACTGCTGGACCGGATGAACACCTGGGTGGAAAAGGAGCACGTGAACATCGCCCTGCCCAGCCTGCGGGTGGACAACTTCAGTGAAAGCCTCATTGAAAAGACTACCCGTGTCCGGAAAAGCGGCCTGACCTTCGCCCCCGAGGCGGGGACCCAGCGGCTGCGGGACGTCATCAACAAGAACGTCACCTGGGAAGAAATCGAGCGGACCTGCACCATCGCCTTCAAGGCCGGATATACCAGTGTCAAGCTCTACTTTATGATGGGCCTGCCCACCGAGACCCTGGAGGACATTGAGGGAATCGCAGATACCGCCCATAAAATCGTGGATCTCTTCTACCAGGTGAAGGACAAGCCCAAGGGGAAGGGGAGCGTCCAGGTCACCATCAGCTGTGCCTGCTTTGTGCCCAAGCCCCACACCCCCTTCCAGTTCTGCCCCCAGGATACCAAAGAAATGCTGGAGGAGAAACAGGCCCATCTTCGGGCGGCGGTCCGGAGCCGGAAGGTGAAGGTGAACTGCCATTTCAGTGACATCAGCTTCCTGGAAGCGGTGGTGGCCAAGGGAGACCGCCGCCTGGCTCCGGTGCTGGTGGAGGCTTACCGGAACGGCTGCTACTTTGACGGCTGGGACGAATGTTTCCACTACGACACCTGGCTGGAGGCCTTCAAGAAGTGGGGTATTGACCCTGCCTTCTATGCCTACCGGACCATCGGCCTGGAGGAGATCACCCCCTGGAGCCATATGGATTACGGGGTCACCCACGATTTCCTGGTGCGGGAGTATCAGAAAGCCCTGGAGGGGAAGACCACCCGTCCCTGCAACAAGGCCTGCTCCGGCTGCGGAGCCAATCAACTGTTAGGAGGTCCCTGCTTTGAATACCATCAGGATCTGGTTCACTAAGGAGGGGGACGCCTCCTACATCTCCCTGCTGGACCTCCAGCGGGCTATGGCCCGGTGCCTCAAGAGAAGCGGCCTGCCGGTGTGGTACACCCAGGGGTTCAATCCCCATATTTATATGACCTTTACAAGCCCTCTCTCCCTGGGCCAGGAAAGCCTGGTGGAGAGCGTGGATGTGAAAACCGAGGAGGAGGCTCCCGATTTTGAGGAGTGGAAGAACCGCCTCAACCCGGTCATGCCCGGGGGAATCCGGGTCACCCGGGTGGCCCCTGTGGTCCACAAGGGGGAGGAGGTGGCCTTTGCCCGGTACTCCGTCTGGACCGATCAGCCCGGCGGCCGGGAGGCTGCTCAGGCCTACAACCAGGCTGACAGCCTTCCCGTGGAGAAAAAGACCAAGCGGGCGGTGAAGACGGTGGACCTGAAGGAGATCCTGCCCCATGTGCAACTGGAGACCGAAGGAGAAAAATACTCTTTCCAGATGCTCCTCCCGGCGGGGAAGGAGCTGAACACCAACCCCGCCCTGGTCTTGGAAAGCTGGGAACAGGCCTACGGTTTCCCGGCCCGGAACTGGAACATTCTCCGCACCGGGCTCTACACCCGGACCATGGAGGAATTTTCCTGAAAAGGAAGGGAAAATTCCGAAAAGGCCTTGCAAACCCGGCAGAGTTGTGGTAGTATATTTAGGCGTTAGTGTCGCTGGAACCAACCAGCGGGTTAATGTAACAACATTAAAACAGGCGGTCCTCTGTCGGGAGACCCGGGTATGAACGCCGAACAAAATGGAGGATTTATCATGGACGCAATGAAAATCATGACTCAGGGCATGATCAAAGAGAACAAGCCTCAGTTCGAGATCGGCGACACCGTTCGGGTCTCCGTTCGGATCAAGGAAGGCGAGCGTGAGCGTATTCAGGCTTTCGAGGGCACCGTTGTTGCAAAGAAGCACGGCGGCATCCAGGAGACCTTCACCGTTCGTCGTTCTTCCTACGGCGTAGGCGTGGAGCGTGTGTTCCCCGTCAACTCTCCTTTCGTTGAGAAGGTAGATGTGGTCCGCCGTGGTAAGGTTCGCCGTGCCAAGCTGTACTACCTGCGTGAGCGCACTGGTAAGGCTGCCAAGGTTAAAGAGCGTATTTGATCATCGGAAGGGAGGCAGCGGGTTCCGTTGCCTCCTTTTTCTTTATTCTTTGTTTATGATGGGGGTGAATCTGGAATGGACCTGGAAAAACAGGTGGAGCGCCGGAAGGCTCTGCTGGAATGGTACGAGGCCCTCATTTTCGGGGCGGTGCTGGTGGTGCTTCTCTTCACCTTCCTGTTCCGGGTGGCAGTGGTCCAAGGCAGTTCCATGAACCCCACCCTCTCCAGCGGGGACCGGGTCCTCCTTTGGAGCGCCGGGTACACCCCCAGCCGGGGAGACGTGGTGGTGGTGGACGGTTACACCATCTACGAAAAAGCCCTCTGCAAGCGGATCATCGCCTTGGGCGGGGACGAGGTGGACATTGACTTTGCCTCCGGCTCCGTCTATGTGAACGGTCAGCTTCTGGAGGAGGACTACATTGCCCATCCCACCCAGCTCTCCGAAGGGGTAGCCTTCCCCCTCACGGTTCCGGAGGGAACCGTCTTCGTGATGGGGGATAACCGTATGAATTCCACCGACAGCCGCTCTCCCGAGATCGGCTGTATTGACCAGAG
>CALXEN010000007.1 GCA_944387325.1 uncultured Clostridia bacterium
GCCGTTCCAGGGGATGGGTGTCCAGGTGGGCGTCCCCATGGTCCACCCGGCCCAGCTGCCGGATGGCTCCCGCCCCGTAGAGGAGAGCCTCGGACAGGGTCGTCTTTCCCGCATCCACATGGGCCAGGATCCCCACCACCAGCTGTTTCATGGAATCTTCCTCCTTCAAGAAAGGGGGCGCACCAAAGTGCGCCCCCTTGGGTTCATTTGAAATATCCCGGGTACTCCCGGCGCAAGGTGGCCTCGTCCACCCGATACCGGGCCAGGTGGTTCACCATGACCCGGACCGCTTCCTCCGGCCGGCCCTGGGTGAGGGCTTTGTAGATAGCCTGATGGTCCTCCACGGTAGGTTCCTGGTCCAGGGTCTTGGTGGCCATCCACCGGACCCGGTCAAAATGGACGTAGAGCCCCACCATCATCCGGTAGCAGTTCTCATATCCTGCCAGCCGGAACATCTCATGGTGGAATTCATCGTCCAGCTCCAGCAGCCGGTCCGGGTTTCCGTTTCGCAGATAATACTCCTGGAGCTCCAGGTTCTCCCGCAGAACAGAAAGGTCCATTCCTTTCCGGGAGGCCAGAGTCTCCACCACCCCGCATTCCAGGCAGCGGCGCATAAAGCTGGCCTCCCCCACCAGGGTGTAGTCCACCAGGGAGATCATGCTCCCCCGCTGGGGGTAGATCTCCACGATCCGCTCCCGTCCCAGCTCCTGGAGGGCCTCCCGCACCGGGGTGCGGCTCAAGCCCAGTTCGGCGGCGATCTCGCTCTCGCTCACCTTGCTGCCGGGAATCAGTTCCAACCGGATGATATTCTCTTTAATGGTCCGCAGGGCGTAGCTGCGGCCGCTCTCCCCTTGTTGCCGCTGGGTGACATACATGGTCAGGATCTCCTTCCCGGGCAATAAATAAAGTGCCCCGGGCGGTAAAACCGCCCGGGGCAAGCGACATACCTGGTTATAGTCTACTCTTTCTCCTTCAGACTGTCAAGAAACCCCCTGAGGGGTCTTCCTGAAGGTCCCCACGAAAAGCCATGGTTTTTTCCTATACTGCCATAAGAAAAACCGTTTTTAGCTGAACAGAGTGGGGAGCAGGAGGCTGATCTGCGGTACGAAAGTGACCAGGAGCAGCGCAACGATCATGCAGACATAGAAGGGCAGCGTCGCCTTGACCACCTTTTTATTTTCCTCCTTAAAATTTCGGGACAGCCTTGCAGGTCTGTCCAGCTCACGTAATAATTATACACCCATACCCCTGTCGCTTGTCCACTAGCATACTACCTGAATTTTTGTGAAATAGTTTGGTAGTTACGCTGAAATTTGGCGGGTTCTCTTGTCTTTTTTCTGTAATATCTTAAAATAATAGTTGTCAATTATTCTTCATCATGGGGGAGTGAGGCTTCCCCTGCAAAGGAGTTTTCATGAGCGAATCTGTCATCCTTCCCGTCAAGTTGGACGGGAAGGTGTATACCCGGTTTGGCTGGTACGATACCTTCGTACTCCAGAAGCGGTGGCAGCGGCCTGCCCTCTGGGCCGGGCTGTTTACCCTCTCCGCCCTGGTCTGCCTGGGGTACCAGCTGGCCAAAGGCACCGGGCTGGCCCTGGCCATTGTGCTGCTGGTGATCGGGCTGGGGTTGCCCGCCGTCTACCTGAACAGCTTCCGGTCCCTTCTCCGCCGTCAGGTGAAGGCCGGCAAGATGGACCAGAAGCCCCAGTACGCCTACACCCTTACCTTTAAAGAGGAATGTCTGGAGGCCCTGAACGGGAACCAGAAAAAAACCTATGCCTGGGACCAGCTGGTGGGGGCCTGGAAACGCCCCGACTGCATCTACCTGTACCACGCTCCCGGCCGGGCCTACCTGCTGCCCCAGGGCACCGGCGGGCTGACCCTGGACCAGCTGTGGGAGATGGTCACCCGCCATCTTCCCCCGGAGAAGCTCCACTGACTTTTCCGACCCAACAATCAGATGCCATCTTTTAAAGAAGCTATTTTTAAGGAGAAATTATAAGGAGTGTGATTGCTATGAAAATGAATCGGGCAAACCTGTCCCAGACCGATTTCTGGGCAAAAGCCGGGGTCAAACTGCCCCTGTACGACCGTGAAAAGGTAGCTGCCGCCACCAAGGAGAACCCCATCTGGGTCCACTTCGGCGCCGGGAACATCTTCCGGGGCTTTGTGGCCGCCCTCCAGCAGAAGCTGCTGGACCAGGGTCTGGCGGATAAGGGCATTATCGCCGCCGACACCTTTGACTACGACATCATCGACAAAATTTATACTCCCTTTGACAACCTGACCATGAACGTGACCCTGAACCCCGACGGCACCACCAGCCGGGAGATCATCGGCAGCGTGGTGGAAGGGCTTCGGGCGGACAGCAGCGATGGGGCCATGATGGCCCGGTTCACCGAGATCTTCGAGAACCCCAGCCTCCAGATGATCAGCTTCACCATCACCGAGAAGGGCTACGCCCTGACCCGGCCGGACGGCAGCCTGATGCCAGTGGTCCAGGCCGACATGGAGGAAGGCCCCGACCATGCCCGCCACGCCATGAGCCTGGTGGCCGCCCTCCTCTACAAGCGGTTCCAGGCCGGGGCCTATCCCCTGGCGGTGGTCTCCATGGACAACTGCAGCCATAACGGGGAGAAGCTCCAGACCAGCGTTCTCACCGTAGCCAAGGCCTGGGCCGAGAAGGGCTTTGTAGGCGCCGATTTCATTGCCTATCTGGAGGACACCTCCAAGGTGTCCTTCCCCTGGAGCATGATCGACAAGATCACCCCCCGCCCCGCCAAGAGCGTGGAGGAGAGCCTGCTGGCCGACGGCATTGAGGAGATGAGCCCCATCGTCACCAGCAAGAACACCTTTATCGCCCCCTTTGTCAACGCCGAGCGGCCCCAATACCTGGTGGTGGAGGACAGCTTCCCCAACGGCCGCCCCGCCCTGGAGAAGGCCGGCGTCTACTTCGGGGACAGGACCACCGTCAACCAGAGCGAGACCATGAAGGTCACCACCTGCCTCAACCCCCTCCACACCGCCATGAGCGTCTACGGCTGTATGCTGGGCTACACCCTCATCTGTGAGGAGATGAAGGACCCGGACATTGTGGCCCTCATCAAGCGGCTGGGCTACCAGGAAGGGCTGCCGGTGGTGGTGGATCCCAAGATCCTCAGCCCCAAGGCCTTCATTGACGAGGTGGTGGAGCAGCGGCTCCCCAACCCCTTCATGCCCGACGCTCCCCAGCGGATCGCCACCGATACCAGCCAGAAGGTGGGGATCCGGTTCGGTGAGACCATCAAGAGCTATATCAAGGAAGGCCGTGACCTGAACTCCCTGGTGAGCATCCCCCTGGCCCTGGCCGGGTGGCTCCGGTACCTGCTGGGGGTGGACGACAACGGCCAGCCCATGGAAGTATCCAGCGATCCCCTGAAGGACGATCTCCAGGCCAAACTGGCCGGGATCCAGGTGGGCAAGCCCGAGACCTACACCGGGCAGCTGAAGGGGATCCTCTCCAACGCTTCCATCTTCGGAACCGATCTGGTGGCCGCCGGTCTGGCGGACAAGATCGAGGCCATCTTTGTGGAGGAGCTGGCCGGCCCCGGAGCCGTGCGGGCCACCCTCCGGAAATACCTTGCCAACTGATCCCTCTCCATACAAAAGCTCCCCGCCCCAGGATTTCCCTGAGGCGGGGAGCTTTTTTAAACCCGTATTTCCCGGGACCGGTCAGTGGGTGCGGACCCAGTCCTTGATCCGCTCAAAGGTTTCGGGGGCGATGACGTGCTCTATCCGGCAGGCGTCCGCCTCTGCGGTGGCCTGCTCCACCCCCAGCTGGGTCAGGAACCGGGTGAGGGTGGTGTGCCGGTCGTAGACCTGCTCCGCCAGGGCCTGGCCCGCCTGGGTCAGCTGGATCCAGCCCTCCTTGTCCACCGTCACCAGATGGGCTTCCCGAAGGAGGCTCATGGCCCGGCTGACGCTGGCCTTGGTAAATCCCATGTGGGTGGCCACGTCGATGCTCCGCACCATCCCCTTCTTCTCCTTCAAAATCAGGATGGCCTCCAGGTAATCCTCCCGGGACTCGCCGCTGTGCAGGGACATCTGACTCTCCTCCTTCCTTTTTCTTCCCTTCATTATAAGGCAATCCCCCGTTTCTTGGCAAGCCCGTCCTTACTCTGCATAATCTGAATGATATATTCATTCTTTTTGTATATTATACATTCTTGTCCCATCCCCGGTCCTGCGGGGGGATTTCGGGGAACTTTCTGGGGGCTTTGGCCTAAATTCTGCTTTGGACCGGAAAAATATTTGTGCAGTTTATCGGTTGACTGTCCCGGCAAAGGGTGTATAATAATTCTTGTTTAATGAATATTTATTCAAGGCAGTGCCTTGAGGTCCCGGAAGGGGAGGAAATCATCATGAAAAAAGAGAACATCAAGAAGGTCGTTCTGGCCTACTCCGGCGGTCTGGACACCTCCATCATCATTCCCTGGCTGAAGGAAAACTACAACAACTGCGAAGTCATCGCCGTGTCCGGGGACGTGGGCCAGGGCACCGAGCTGGACGGCCTGGAGGAGAAGGCCATCAAGACCGGCGCCTCCAAGCTGTATGTGCTGGACCTCCAAAAGGACTATGTGGAGAACTACATCTGGCCCTGCCTGAAGGCCGGCGCCAAGTATGAGGAGTACCTCCTGGGCACCAGCCATGCCCGGCCCTGCATTGCCAAGGGTCTGGCGGACATTGCCATCAAGGAAGGAGCCGACGCCATCTGCCACGGCTGCACCGGCAAGGGGAACGACCAGGTCCGGTTTGAGCTGACCCTGAAGGCCTTCTGCCCCGACATGGCCATCATCGCCCCCTGGCGGGAGTGGAACATCAAGAGCCGGGAGGAAGAGATCGAGTACGCCGAGGCCCACAACATTCCCCTGAAGATCAACCGGGAGACCAACTACTCCAAGGACAAGAACCTGTGGCACCTGAGCCATGAGGGCCTGGACCTGGAAAGCCCCGCCAACGAGCCCCAGTACAACAAGGAGGGCTTTTTGGAGCTGGGGGTATCCCCCGAGCAGGCGCCCGACAAACCCACCTATGTGAAGATCCACTTTGAGAAGGGTGTTCCCACCGCCATCGACGGGAAGGAGATGGAGGCCGTGGAGATCGTCAAGACCCTCAACGCCCTGGGCGGGGCCAACGGCATCGGCCTGCTGGACATTGTGGAGAACCGGCTGGTGGGGATGAAGAGCCGTGGCGTCTATGAGACCCCCGGCGGCGCCATCCTTTACAAGGCCCACGAGGCCCTGGAGACCATCACTCTGGACAAGGAGACCAGCCACTTCAAGGCCATTGTGGCCCAGAAGTACGGGGAAGCCGTCTACAATGGCCAGTGGTTCACCCCCCTGCGGGAAGCCATGGACGCCTTTGTGGACTCCACCCAGCAGACCGTCTGCGGGGATGTGACCCTCAAGCTGTACAAGGGGAACATGATCCTGGCCGGGATCACCAGCCCCTACACCCTCTACGATGAGCAGACCGCTTCCTTCGGGGAGGACGAGGATTACAACCAGGCTGACAGCGCCGGGTTCATCAACCTGTTTGGCCTTTCCATCAAGGAGCGGGCCAAGCTGAGCAAGAACTGGCCCCAGAAGTAACACCATACTGGCAGCAGACCGCCGGGGGGACCCCTCCGGCGGCGTTGCCGTCTTTATCGGAAGATGATTTTCCGCCTTCGGCGGCACCAGAAAAGGAGAGTTTCCCATGGCCATGTGGGCAGGACGGTTCCAGAAAGAGCTGGATCCCAGAACCAACGACTTCAATTCCTCCATTCGGTTTGACGCCCGGATGTTCCGGGAGGACATTACCGGCAGCCTGGCCCATGCGGCCATGCTGGCCAAGCAGGGGATCATTTCCCGGGAGGACCTGGAGGCCATCCAGGACCAGCTTCCCAAGATCTGCCAGGAGATCGCCGACGGCACCCTGGCCATAGACCCCAACGCCGAGGACATCCATATGTTTGTGGAGGCGGAGCTCACCGCCCGGGTGGGGGACGCCGGAAAGCGGCTCCACACCGGACGGAGCCGGAACGACCAGGTAGCCCTGGACATCCGCCTTTATCTCCGCCGGGAGATGGAGGAGATCTCCAAGTTGGCAGGGGAGTTTGTGGAGACCCTCTGTGACCTGGCGGAAAAGAACGCCGAAACCATCATGCCCGGGTACACCCATCTCCAGCGGGCCCAGCCCATCACCTTCGGTCATCATCTCATGGCCTACGCCTTCATGCTCCTGCGGGACCTGGAACGGCTGGCCCAGACCCGGGCCCGGATGAACTACTCCCCCCTGGGGAGCGGGGCCCTGGCCACCACCACCCATCCCCTGGACCGGTATGCCACCGCAGCGGCCCTGGGCTTTGACGGCATTGTAGAGAACAGCCTGGACGGGGTGTCCGACCGGGATTTCTGCCTGGAACTGGCCAGTGACCTGAGCATCCTCATGATGCACCTGTCCCGGTTCAGCGAGGAGGTAGTCCTCTGGTGCAGCTGGGAGTTCAAGTTTGTGGAGCTGGACGACGCCTTTGCCACCGGGTCCTCCATCATGCCCCAGAAGAAAAACCCCGATATCACCGAGCTGGTGCGGGGAAAGACCGGACGGGTGTACGGGGATCTCATGACCCTCCTCACCATGATGAAGGGTCTCCCCCTGGCCTACAACAAGGATATGCAGGAGGACAAGGAGGCCATCTTTGACGCCGTGGACACCGTCAAGCTCTGCCTGGAGACGGTGATTCCCATGACCCGGACCATGCGGCCCATCCCCGAGAATATGCGGGCCGCCGCCGCCAAAGGATTCATCAACGCCACCGACTGCGCCGACTATCTGGCCAAGAAGGGAGTTCCCTTCCGGGCCGCCTACAAGATCACCGGACAGCTGGTAGCCCGGTGCATCGACCAGGGCTTGACCCTGGAGACCCTTCCCCTCTCGGAATACCGCCAAGCAAGCCCGGTATTTGAGGAGGACATTTACCAGGCCATCAGCCTGGAGACCTGCGTCAAGGGCAGGAACCTGCCCGGGGGTCCCGCCCCGGACCAGGTGAAGGCCCAGATCGCCACCGCCCGGAAAACCCTGGCCGCCCTGAAGGAGGAAGCCCATGTATAAGGTATTTGTAGACGGCAGCGCCGGGACCACC
>CALXEN010000008.1 GCA_944387325.1 uncultured Clostridia bacterium
CATCGGCTTTGCCGGAACCGACTACGATACCTACCTCAGCCAGCTGCAGGCCCAGAAGATCTCCTATGCCAAGTTCGACAGCGACTATGTGGCCTCCTACAAGACCAACAAGACCTCCTTCGAGGCGGTCGCGACCGACATCGAGAAGCTCTTCGGCCTGAAGACCCAGGGCGAGGCGGGCGACCGGCTGGTGCTCACCGACTATGAGCTGGGCCTTCTGAAGACCGCCTATGAGAAGTCCATCAACGGCACCGCCACCGATATGGCCCAGCAGGAGGAGTATGTGGCCTACGGCACCTACGAGCCCCTCACCGTCACCATCACCCACATCCTCAACAACAAGTCCGGCGTGTCTTTCACCTCTTACAGCCACACCGGCCTGCCTGTGGCCGTCTTCGCCCACGGCGTCAACGCCGATCAGTTCGACGGCTACTACGACAACACCGACCTCTTCCACAAGCTGGCCCAAATGCTGGCCGTCCAGTAAGAATTCTCTCTCTTCCATGGCCCGCCCCGGCCCCCGGGGCCCCGGCGGGCCTTCTGAAATTCCCTGTCCAAAGGAGTCTGACCACCATGCCAAACCTCACCCTCTCCCCCCAGTCTCTGCGCTACCACGCTCCGGTCTGGGTATGCCTGATCCTGGTTTTGATTCTGATTGTCCTGCCCACAGGCTACGAAGACAACGTGGTCTTTCAGGAGTCGGACATCCGCCCCGCCCTGGTGCTGGAAACGGACGATTCCACCGTCATCGACACGGGCCTGGTGCGCTCCGGCGAGCAGCGCTGCCACCTGGAGGTGCTCAGCGGTCCCTTCAAAGGGCAGATCGTCGAGGGGAAAAACGCCCTCAACGGCTCTCTGGAGCAGGATAAATTGTTCGCCGTGGGTGACAAGGCCCTGGTGCGCATCAACTATGAAGGGGACCAGGTACTCAGCGTGTCCATGATCGACCACTACCGCATGCCCTGGGAACTGGTGATGGGCGCCGTATTTGTGCTGCTGCTGGTACTGTTTGCGGGAAAAACCGGAATCCGGGCGGTGCTGTCCTTCATCCTTACGGTGCTGATGATCTGGAAGGTGGTGGTCCCCCTGTATCTGAAGAACTGGAACCCCATTTGGGTGGGCCTTTTTATCACCCTGGCCCTGACGGTCCTGATCATCGCCCTGGTCTATGGCTTTGACCGGCGGTGTGCCGCGGCGGTGTCCGGCTCTGCCCTGGGTATTCTGGTCACCTGCATCATGGGCATGGTCTTTACCGATCTGTTCAAAATTCACGGGGCGGCCATGTCCTACTCCGAGAGCCTTCTTTACGCCGGGTATCAGGATCTGAACCTCACCCGGATCTTTATGGCCTCCATCTTCATCGGCGCCTCCGGAGCCATCATGGACCTGAGCGTGGACATCACCTCGGCGGTATACGAGGTGGTGGAGAAGCGTCCGGATCTGAGCTGGTGGGAGGCCGCCCGTTCGGGGATGAACGTGGGCCGGGCCGCCATGGGCACCATGACCACCACCCTTCTCTTCGCCTACTCCGGGGGCTATGTGGCCCTGCTCATGGTTTTTATGGCCCAGGGCACTCCCCTGTCCAACATCTTCAACTACAAGTACGTGGCCGCCGAGCTCATCCATACAGTCATCGGCTCCTTCGGTCTGGTCACTGTGGCCCCCTTCACCGCCCTGTGCGCCGGGTTCTTCCTGGCCAAGCGGAAGACTGCGGTTTGTGAACAGGAGACCGAGCAGGTATGAAGCAGAAGTTTTGGCTTAGCTGCGGCGTGATGCTGCTGGGCTGCTTGCTCATGCTTTCCGGCTTTCTCACGGACCGCTCCCTGCTGTATATCCCCGGAATTATGGTGTTTTCAGCCGGGATTTTGCTGGAATTCATTCTCATCCGCTGCCCCTTCTGCCACCGCTATGTGGCCCTCTACGCTCCCGGTAAATTCTGCCCCCACTGCGGCGCAGAGCTGGAATAGAGAAACGCGGCCGTTGGGCCGCATTTCTTTCCTCAGAATATAGAACATAGGTTTGACTTTTTGGCACACATGATGTATGATAGTCTCAGAAAATAAAAAGGAGGGCAGCGGCGTGGAACGGGTGATCTTTCACTGTGATTTGAATAGCTTCTATGCCTCGGTGGAGCTTCTCTCCCACCCGGAGCTTCGGCACCTGCCCGTGGCGGTGTGCGGCGACCCGGACAGCCGCCACGGCATCATCCTGGCCAAAAACGAGCCGGCCAAAAAGTTTGGAGTCAAGACTGCCGAGACCATCTGGCAGGCCCGGAAGAAGTGCCCGGACCTGGTCCTCCTCCCCGCCCACCACAGCAAATACCGGGAGTTTTCCAAAAAGGTCAACGGCCTCTATCAGGAGTACACCGATCTGGTGGAGCCCTTCGGCATTGACGAGAGCTGGCTGGACGTGACGGGCACCCTCCATCTCTTCGGCGGCGACCCACGGGCCCTGGCCAACCGCCTGCGCAATGAGGTGCGCAGCCGCTTCGGCCTGACCATCTCCGTGGGGGTGTCCTTCAACAAGGTCTTTGCCAAGCTGGGCAG
>CALXEN010000009.1 GCA_944387325.1 uncultured Clostridia bacterium
TGCAGCGGCTGCCTCTACCCCCATATCCCGGAAAATTATGATGCCGTCAACGGGCGGTACCGGGAAATCGTGGATATTATAGCAGGGGCGAGGAAAGAATAAATGTTGCCCAAGCAACAGAAGAAGGCGGAGGAATCCGGTATTCTGTATCAAGAAGATGGGAGAAAGGAGGATACAGGCCATGAAGTATGTATGCGAAGTGTGCGGCTGGGAGTATGACGAGGCTGTAGGCAGCCCCGATCAGGGAATCGCCCCCGGCACCAAGTTTGCAGATCTGCCCGAGGATTTTGTCTGCCCCCTGTGCGGCGTAGGCAAGGACCAGTTTGCAGAGGCTTGATCCTGTAGTATCATAGAATCAAAGACAGCGCCGGAGATCACTGGGACTCCGGCGCTGTTTCTATGTCGGGGGGAAAGAGGGACCAGGGGAACCGGTCCCGGGGTGGTTGAGCGGTGTAGGTCACCCGCTCCCCGTCGGCCGGATCCAGGAAGGAAAGGCGGGCACTGAAGAGAGCGGGGCCGGAAGCCTTGATCCGGCTGCCGTACTTCCCGTCCCCCAACAGAGGGTGCTTCCGGGCGGCAAACTGGCACCGGATCTGGTGGAAGCGCCCGGTGTGGAGCAGTATCCGCACCAGGCTTACAGACTGGCTCTCCCATTGGGCGGACCCCAGAACCCGGTATTCCAGCCGGGCTTCCTTTACCCCACGCCGCAGCTTTTTCACCGGGTAAGCCCGGCCCTTGGCCTTATCCTGGTAAAGGTAGTCGGTCATCTCCCCGGCGGCGGGCTGGGGAATCCCGGTACAGAGGGCCAGATACTCTTTTTGGAGGGTGTGGTCCTGGACCTGGGAGGAGAGGGCGGCGGCCCCCTTGGGGGTGAGGGCGTAGACCATCACCCCGCCCACCGCCCGGTCCAACCGGTGGACGCACCGCACCGTCCCGTGGGACAGATTCAGCTGTTCCTCCAGCAGGGCGGGAAGCTGGTGCTCCGATTCCAGCCCCGGCTCCTTCAGGCAGACCAGATAGTCCCGCCGGCGGCACAATATCCGAACCTCCGTATTCTCCACCTCCCCGGAAAATTTCTACCTGCATTATACCCGGCCCCCGGAAAAAAGTCCAGGCCGGGAGGCTGTTCACCGGGGGGAAAATCCGATATAATAAAACCAGCTTGTAATTTTGTAAGGATGGCGGCATCATGAAATTTTTCCATCTCTCCGATCTCCACCTGGGCAAACGGGTGAACGAATTCTCTCTCCTGGAGGACCAGACCTATATTCTGGACCGGATCCTGAACCTGGTACAGGAGGAAAAGCCCCAGGCGGTGGTCATCGCCGGGGATGTATATGACCGTGCAGTCCCCTCGGCGGAGGCGGTCCAGCTGTTGGATGATTTTCTCTGGAAGCTGTCCCGGCTGGATACCCAGGTACTTCTCATCAGCGGCAACCATGACTGCCCCGAGCGGATGGCCTTCGGGGGACGGCTCATGGAAGCCAGCGGCATCCACATTGCCCCGGTCTACCAGGGAACGGTGGAGCGGGTGACCCTGGAGGATGAATGGGGTCCGGTGGAGTTCTGCCTCCTTCCTTTTGTCAAACCGGTCCAGCTGCGGCACTTTTTCCCGGACCGGAATATCCAGACCTATACCCAGGCCCTGGAGGCCGCCCTCTCACAGGTGGGAGAGGGGGGCGCCCGCCGGGTACTGGTGACCCACCAGTACCTGACCGGGGCGGACCGCACCGACTCGGAGGAACTCTGGCTGGGCGGGTCCCAGGCGGTGGAGGGGAACGTCTTTGCTCCCTTTGACTATGTGGCCCTGGGCCATATCCACCGGCCCCAGACCCTGCTGGGGGGAAAAGCCCGGTACTGCGGCACTCCCCTGAAATACTCCTTCTCGGAGGTGAATGACCATAAATCGGTGACGGTAGTGGAGCTGGGAGAGAAAGGAACCCTTACCCTGTCCACCCTTCCTCTTACCCCCCTGCGGGAAATGCGCCGGATGAGGGGCAGCTTTGAGGAGCTGACCACCCCGGCGGCCCTGGCCGCCCCCGGGCGGGAGGATTACCTGGGAATCACCCTCACCGACCAGGAGGATATCCCCGATGGGTTCCGGCGGCTCCAGCAGGTCTATCCCAACCTGATGGCCCTGGAGTATGACAATCTCCGCACCGGGACCCGGAACCAGCTGGACACTCCCCAGGCGGTGGAGGAAAAGGGCCCTCTGGAGCTTTTCCGGGAGCTGTACCAGACCCAGAACAACAAACCCATGAGCGACCAGCAGGAGGAATACCTGGAGGGATTGATCCGTGAGATCTGGGAGGAGGAAGTATGAGACCCCTGCGATTGACCATCAGCGCCTTCGGACCCTACGCCGGTCAGGTAGTTCTGGACCTGGCCCGGCTGGGGCAGGGGGGACTCTACCTGATTACGGGAGACACCGGTGCGGGGAAGACTACCCTCTTCGACGCCATCTCCTTTGCCCTCTTCGGGGAACCCAGCGGAGAAAACCGGAAACCGGAAATGCTCCGGTCCCAGTACGCTGTCCCGGCCACCCCTACCTTTGTGGAGCTGGAATTCCAGTACGGAGGGAAAAATTACACCGTCAAGCGGAATCCTGCCTACCTGCGCCCTGCCCTGCGGGGAGAGGGAATGGTCCAGCA
>CALXEN010000010.1 GCA_944387325.1 uncultured Clostridia bacterium
CACCTGCGTGGTCTGCGGCAAGGTCCTGGTAAAGGATAAGGTCATCCCCGCCCCCGGCCACAAGTACGGGGAGCCGGTCTGGACCTGGTCCAAGGACGGCAAGAGCTGCACCGTCACCTTCACCTGCTCTGTCTGCGGTGAAAAGAGCGAGAACAAGGCCACCGTCACCACCAAGGCCTCCACCGAGGCTACCTGCACCCAGCCCGGTACCGCTACCCAGCAGGCTCAGGTGGTGTTCAACGGCAATACCTATACCACCACCAAGGGCAATGTGACCCTGTCTGCCCTGGGCCACAACTACAAGGACGGCAAGTGCACCCGGTGCGGTCAGGCTGACCCTGACGCCAAGCCCGCCGCCACCGCTTCCGTCACCACCGGCGCCAATGGCAAGTGGCAGACCGACAGCACCCAGGGCCTTTCCTTCACCTATGCAGGGGATGGCAAGTTCCTGCGGGTCCAGGTAAACGGGACCACTCTGAAAGAGGGCCAGTACCAGCAGCAGGGGAACACCGTCACCCTGACCCAGGAATACTTAAAGACTCTGGACCCGGGCAGCTACACCCTGGTCATTGCACTGGAAAACTCCAGCGCCAAGACCACCTTTACCGTGGAGCAGCCTGCCCAGGCTACCCCGGTGCCCACCCCTCAGCCCACCCAGCAGCCTGAGGATAAGGAAGATTCCGAGAAGAGCGGAAATCTGCTCTGGATCGCCCTGGGCGGCGGCGCTGCCGTCCTCCTCATCGGAGGCGTGGCGTTCCTGCGGTTCAAGCGCTCCCTTTACGACTGATGCCCCCTGAAACCGGGACAGTCAATCTCTGAGAATCAGTCCCCCGCCTGACCGGGAAACCGGCAGGCGGGGGACTTTTGCGTAAAAAAAGCCGCTCCCGGCTTTGCAGCAAGGAGGGGCGGCCCCGATTTTTAAAATAAAAAACGCCGCAGACGGAATGTCTGCGGCATTGGTGGTGGGCCAGGCAAGACTCGAACTCGCCACAACCCGGTTATGAGCCGGGGGTTCTAACCAACTGAACTACTGGCCCCTCTGGGATACCCTTCCATTATACCAAAAAAGGCCGGTATTGCAACCCTATTTTTCCCGGCCCCAGGGCCGGGCCTCCAGCT
The DNA here is from genome assembly GCA_944387325.1 of uncultured Clostridia bacterium. GTDB lineage: Bacteria > Bacillota > Clostridia > Oscillospirales > Ruminococcaceae > CALXEN01. Next base: position 1,120 of record CALXEN010000010.1, read on the forward strand.
TTTGGGCCAGGAAGGCGTCCATCATCTCCCGGGGAAAGACCGGCTGGCCGTACCCGAAGGCCTCCCGGATAAAAATCAGGGTCACCAGGGTCTCTTTTCCCGGGTCCAGCCGTAGACTGTACAGGGTGTCCAGAGGCTGGCTGGTGGGCTGGTGGGCGGTGAGATGGAGGGTGAAGCTGCCGTCCCGCTCCCGGGTACAGGTGTAGATGAACTCGTCCTCCGGCCCCGGGGACCGCAGACGGTCCAGACACTGGTCAAAGGCCAGGGGGGTGCGGTACTCCAGGGGGGCGCAGGGCCCCTCCCCGGCCCGCCGGTCCAGCTGCTTTTTTCGCACCACCCAGTAGACCGCTCCCACCAGGGCCAGGGCCAAAGCCAGGGAAAGCCACATGACCCTTCCCTCCTTTTCTGAAAAGTTTATTAAGATATTATAACACTTTCCCCGGGAAAGTGCAAAATCCCCCGGGATATGCTATAATGACTACAAAGTGGTCATTATACCACCGATTTAAATTGCCCTTTTTCTCGCCCCCTGGCGGGGCAACCGAAAAAGATGGCAAACACCATAGAGCAAGCCCTATGGTAAGCCCAAGAATATCCCCGCCCCCGCCGGGGCGGACCACACCGAGAATAAAGGGGAATCCCATGAATCTGCTCATCACCCGCAAAACCTACTATGCCATGGGCCTGGCGGCTGCCGCCTGCACCATGGCCGCCGCCTTCCTGGGCCTGGCCGGGGAGGGCGCAGCCCTCCTGGAGGACTTGTCCTTTGCCTTCACCGGCCTTATGTTTCTCTTCCTCTCCGCTGTCAAGGGCAGCCCGGTGGGGGAGAAGCGCCGGTATTTCCTGGGCTTCGTCCTGGCCCTGGCCGCCAATATGCAGTGGTCCCAGAGCCTCCTGCCCAACTACATCCTTCTGGCCCTGCCCTGGCCGGTGCTGGGCTGGGCGGAAAGCCGCCGGGGAAATCCCGTGGACCGGCAGCTCCGGTTCCTGGCCCTGGCGGAGGCCCTGGCTGCCACCGCCCGGGTGGCCCTGGCTGTGGGGGTCTGGGGGATCGCCCAGAACCCCTGGCTCTGCTACGGGCTGGAGATTCTGGCCGCCGCCGGACGGGGCTGGCTGGCCATGACCCTCTACCGTCTGGAACTCACCCGGCATAAAGGAGAAAAATGAAGATGAAACGCCTGATCGCACTTCTGCTGGCCCTTTGCCTGGGCCTGGCCCTCACCGCCTGCGGCAAAAAGGATCCCCTGCCCCAGGAGGGGGAGGCATCCCCCTTCGTCACCGACAGCCCGGACCAGACCGCTCACCGGACGGAGGATCCCCGGGTGGGGATGTGGATCTCCTACCTGGAATGGATCAACACCGATTTCTCCAGCCAGGAGGCATTCACCGCCCAGTTTGAGGAAATGTGCAGCAACAGCGCCGCCATGGGGGTGAACACCCTCTATGTCCAGGTGCGGCCCTTCGGAGACGCCTTCTACAAGAGCAGCATCTATCCCTGGAGCAGCTATATCACCGGCACCCAGGGCCAGGACCCGGGGTATGACCCCCTGGCCATCATGGTGGAAACGGCCCATGCCGCCGGGCTGGAGATCGAGGCCTGGATCAATCCCTACCGAATCCAGCTGAACAGCAGCTACCCCGGCTGCGAACTGAGCAGCGATAACCCTGCCGTGCAGAACCCTCAGCGGGTGAAAGCGGTGGGGGAGGGGCTCTACTACGACCCCGCCCTCCCCGAGATCCGCCAGATGGTCACCGACGGGGTGGTGGAGATCGTGGAAAACTATGAGGTGGACGGCATCCACCTGGACGATTACTTCTACCCCACCACCGACCCCTCCTTTGACCAGGAACAGTACCAGGCCAGCAGCACCGGCCTCTCCCTGGAGGACTGGCGGCGGGAGAACGTTTCCGCCCTGGTCGCCCAGCTTTACGCCGCCGTCAAGGCCGCCGACCCGGACTGCCGGTTCGGCATCAGCCCCTAGGGCGACCCGGACAACAACTACCAGGGCCAGTACAGCGATGTGGAGCTCTGGATGTCCACCGAGGGATACCTGGATTATGTCCTCCCCCAGGTCTACTGGGGATTCGGGTACCAGCTGTCCGGAGGCAGCACCCGGTTCGCCTTTGAGAATATCACCGCCGAGTGGATGGCCATGCCCCGGCGGGAGGGGGTGGAACTGATGTTCGGCCTGGGCGCCTACCGGATCGGAGACGGGGACGGGGGCGCCAACGCCGACAGTGTCTCCCAGTGGAACACCGGCCACAACCTGGCCGACCAGGCCGACCTGGTGCTGGAGGAGGGAGCCGACGGGTATTCCCTTTACCGGTATGATTCCCTGGCCCGGAACGGCGCCTGGACCCAGCTGGCCCAGCAGGAGGTCCAGGCCCTGGCTCAGCTGGCCGGGAAGGCCTGACCCCCCCCCTTGCCCTGACCGAAGAAATAGGCTATAATAATAGGACGTAGTCCACGAGGACGTGAACCATCAACCTGAACAGCTTTGGATAAGCAAAGCGGGAGGATCACCATATGAAACGACTTTGGAAACTGCTGGCCCTGGCGCTGGCCCTGGCCATGGCTCTCTCCCTGGCCGGCTGCGGCGACGACGAGGCCGTGGCCGAGACAGACAGCGATTATCTCCCGGTCACCGCCGGGGGGAGCATCGATACCTCCGGGGTGGAGGGGCTGGAGGTGGGCAGCCGGATGAGCTGCGCCGCCCAGAACGGCACCATGTATGTCTCCTTCACCGGCATCCGGGACAAGAGCACCGACTATTTCCGCCCCGGCAGCGACACCATCACGGTGGTCTGCCAGGCCACCTCCGACTCCCAGACTTCCCCCAGCTTCCGGCTCAGTCTCTGGATGATGACCGATGACGGCCGGGCCCAGTATGTGGAGGATGCCATGACCCTGGTGACGGCGGACGGCAGCTGCTACACCATCTCCATCTCCGGGCTGGACACCAGCCGGCAGTATAAGCTGACCATCGGCTATGCCACCGCCACCTACTACCTCACCGGTGCCCTTACCGTCAGCCCCCTGGCCAGCGAGGAGCTCACCTCCATCCAGCCGGAGGAGTGATCGGCCCCCTATCTGAAACAGGAATGAGCCTGGGAGCGACCCTCTCGGGCTTTCTTCCTGCCCTCCTATAAAAACGGAAAAGGATCGAGATTATGAAAAACAACCGCACCCATCTTTTCATGCTCTTTATCTGCTCCTTCCTCTGGGGCACCACCTTTGTGGCCCAGAGCCTGGGAGCGGACCGGCTTGGCCCCTTCACCTACCTTATGGGCCGCAGCGTCCTGGGCTTTCTCTTCCTCATCCCGGTCATCCTGATCCTGGATAAGGCGGACGCCCGCCGGGGCCGGGTCCGGGCCCCCCAGACTCCTGCCCAGCGGCGGGAGCTGTACAAGGCCGGGTTCCTCTGCGGCACCCTTCTTTTTGCGGCCTCCACTTGCCAGCAGATCGGCATCGGCACCACCACCACCGCCAAGGCCGGGTTCATCACCGCCCTTTATGTGGTGCTGGTCCCGGTGCTGGGAATCTTTTTGGGCCGCCGCCCGGGGGGAAAGATCTGGGTCTGCGTGGCGGTCTGCGTGGCGGGGCTTTACCTCCTCTCCATGCAGGGGGGCTTCTCCCTCACCATGGGGGACAGCTGGGTGCTCTCCTGCGCCCTCCTCTTCGCCTTCCAGATCATGGCGGTGGACCACTACTGTACCCGGGTGGATGCGGTCCGGCTCAGCTGCGCCCAATTCTTTACGGTGACGGTCTGGTCCGGGGCCTTCTCCCTCCTTCTGGAGCAGCCCACCCTGGGCCAGATCTGGGACTGCATCCTTCCCATCGCCTACGCCGGGATCCTCTCCAGCGGGGTGGCCTACACCCTTCAGATCGTGGGTCAGGAAGGGGTGGAGCCCCCCATCGCCAGCATGGTCATGAGCCTGGAAAGCGTCTTCAGCGCCCTCTCCGGCTGGCTGGTCCTCCAGGAAAGCCTCACCCCCCGAGAGTTCACAGGCTGCGCCCTTATGTTCGGAGCCATTCTGGCCGCCCAGCTGGACCTGAAAGCCTTGCCCTTCTGCCGGTCCAAAAAGCAGACGGCCCCCTGAAGCCATCCATAAAAAATGCGCCTTCCCCGTCAAAGGGAAAGGCGCATTTTTATTTTCGGAGCACTCAGCCGGACACACATTCCAGCACGGCCCGGGCTACGGCGGCCCCCTCCGCCCAGAGGGTGGTGGGATCGCTGACGCTCTCGTACTCTCCCGGGTTGCAGACAAAGCCGGTCTCCAGCAGGACGCTGGGGCAGATGTTGGTCCGGGTGACGTAATAGTAATCGTAGTTGTTTCCCCGGTCCTGCCGCCCGGTGACGCTGCAGATGTTGGCCACCAGCCGGGCAGCCAGATCCCGGCCCTCGGTGTAGAACCAGTAGGACTCGGTGCCCTTGCTCTGGTTGGCGTCCCCGGTGAGGGCGGTGCTGTTGTGGTGGAGGCTGATGAAGAAGTCGGGCCGCAGGTCCTCGACGGCTTCCAGCCGCTGGTCCAGGGTCAGGTAGGTGTCATCGCTCCGGGTGAGGAGAACGGTGGCTCCCAGCTGCTCCAGCCGGTACTTGGCCGCCAGGGCCAGGGCCAGGTTGACCTCCTTCTCAATGGGGGCGTCGTACCCGGCGGTCCCCATGGCGCCGCCGTCATCCCCGCCGTGGCCGGGGTCCAGCAGCACCCGCACCCCGGTGAGGGGCCCGGTGGCTGCCTGGCTCAGAGCGGGAGCTTTTTTCAGGTAGATCCGGGTCAGGTCGGCCTCGGTGTCGTACTCCACGCTCCAGCCCCAGAGGGGGTCTTCCTCGCTGAAGGTCATGGTGAGGATGACGTTGGAATCCTGGGCGGAGACCTGGTACTGGGTCACAAACTCGTCCCCCTGGGGGGCCTCCCCGGAGAACTCTGCATCCAGGAAGGTGAGGGACAGCACATTCCCGTTCCAGTCATGGTAGACGGCGGGGGTGCCGCTTCCCTCAAAGGTCAGCACCTGGCATCCGGTCTCGGTGTCCTGGGAAACGGTGATGCCGGTGAAGGCGGCGTTCCCCACAGCGGGGACCTGTTCCTCCACATAGAGGCCCAGCCGCTCCAGGATATCCTCGTCCTTCACGGCGCTCTCCTTGATGCCTTTTTCCTTGGCAATGGCCGCCCGGGTGGACTCCAGCTGTTCCTGGAATTCCTCCCCGTTCATCAGCCGCTGGCTGGAGACCATCTCCAGCAGCTCGCAGGCGGAGGACCGGACCCAGTCCCCGGTGGTCAGCTGGTAGGCGTAGGTCAGCTTTCCGCCAAAGGTGATCTGCTTGCTGGCCACCACCTGGGCCACCGCCCCTTTGTACAGGGTCTGGGAGATGGTGTCGCTGTTGGCCGGGTCGGACAGGGCGCTGGCCAGGGTGTCGGTGATCCGGAGCCGCTGCCCGGGCTGGGCGGCCTGACTGCCGTCGGCCTGGGGCGGGGTGTAGCTCCCCCCGCCGGAGGGAGCGGGCTTGTAAAGGACCACCTGGGTGGTGGTGCCGTCCCCCTGGGTCAGGGTGAAGGTGTTGGCGCCCTGGTAGACCAGGACCTGGTATCCCCAGGCTCCCTTGGTGCCGAACCGTTCCACCGTCACCTCCCCCTCAATGCCGTTGCCGCTGATGGTCAGGGTCTGGGTGGGATCGCTGGTCCCCATAAGGAAGCAGGTATCGGTGGAGATGGTGCACCGGCCCTGGCTGTCCGGATTGTTGGGATAGGTCACCGCCAGGGCAGTGGACTGGGATTTGCCGCCCAGAGCCAGGCTGGTCAGGTCGGGGGCGCCGGAACCGATGTTGGTGGTCCAGGAGGTGAAGAGGGCCAGCTGGCCCTCCTGGCCGGCAAGGGAGGAGTAATCCCCCAGGATGACGGTGCCGTCCAGGCTGCCTTGGGTCACGGCGGCGGCCAGGATCTCAGGGCTGGAGTCACACCGCAGGCCCCACTGCATCTCCTGGCCCTGTCCCTGGGCGGTGTAGAAGTAGTAGGTCTCCAGCCGGGCGGCCAGCTGGGCGTACTCGGACCCGGAATCCTGCCCCGGAGCAGGGGCGCAGATGGTAAGTTTGTACCGGTCGGCGGCCCAGGTGACGGCGGGGGCCAGGGCAGCAAGGCTGCCGGTATCCTCCAGAAGGTTTCCCTCCTGGTCGGTGGCCAGGAGGCTCACCGCCATATCCCGGGCGTTGGCCCCCTGGATCAGATATTTCAGAGGATCGAATTTCTGGAGCAGGCCGTTGTTGGCGGCCACCCCGGCGGCCAGGGTCAGCCCCTCGCCACTCCGGTCCCGGAAGAGGGCCGCCCCGTCGGAGGTGCGGGCGGTCCAGAGAAGGGTATCCGCCCCCATGGCCCGGGCGGTGTCCAGGGCGGTGTCCAAGTAGGCCTTCTGCTCCTCCAGGGTGGCATCTCCGGCCAGCCAGTCGGACCAGGCGTCGTCCAGCACCACCGCCCGGCTGCCGGGCCCGGCGGCATCCAGGGTGACCCGGGTGGCCAGGCTGAAGATGAGATAGGCCACCACCCCCAGCAGGATCCCCAGCACCAGGCTGGAGATGTAGAGCGGGGCGGAGCGTGCAGACCGTTTCATAAGATCCCTCCTTTGGGAAGACATTTATAGAGGCCCTCCCCGAAAGGAAGGGAAGAATGACAGGAAATATACAAAATTATTGTACCATGTTTCCCCTCTGATGACCAGAGGAAAGAGATTGGAATTTTTTTAAGGTTGTGCTATACTGAATCGAACAGCCCGGGCAGAACAGTATATGCGGCAGCCGGGAAAGAAAGGAAAGAGATTATGGAGATACCCGCAAAAGGTTTTACCCATGGGGGAAAATTTCATGCGGACGATGTGCTCAGCACCGCCCTCCTCCGGATCCTCCGCCCCGACATCCGGGTGGAGCGGGGATTCCAGGTGCCGGAGGGCTTTGAGGGGATCGTCTACGATATCGGGGACGGACCCTTCGACCACCACGCCTACCCCCGGGAGGAGCGGCCCAACGGGGTGCCCTATGCCGCCCTGGGAAAACTGTGGCGGGAGCTGGGCCCCGGCCTGGTGGGAGAAAACCAGGCCCGGCTCATTGATGAGAACTTTATCCAGCCCCTGGATCTGAACGACAACGAGGGAGTTCAGGACAGCCTGGCCGACGCCATCGGCAGCTTCAATCCCCGGTGGGATTCGGGGCAGAGCAGCGATGAATGTTTTTGGAAGGCGGTGGACTTTGCCCAGATCGTCTGGGAGAACCGGATCCAGGACGCCCTGGCCGTCAGCCGGGCAGACGCCCTGGTCCAGCAGGCCTATAAGGAGAGCAAAAACGGCATCGTCATCCTCCCCGGATATATGCCCTGGAAAAACGGCCTTTACCGCACCGACGCCATTTTTGTGGTCTATCCCAGCCAGCGGGGAGGCTGGAGCGCCCAGTGCTGCATGGACCGGAAAACCAAAAAGAATAAGGTGCCCTTCCCCCAGAGCTGGGCAGGGCAGCCGGCGGCGGTGATCCGGGAAAAAAGCGGCATCCCGGGGATGAAGTTCTGCCATGCGGCCCGGTTCCTCATCACCGCCGAGACCCGGGAGGAAGCGGTGGAGGCCTGCAAGCTGACTCTCCGCCTCAATGGCCGGAAGGTGGAAGATTGAGATGGAAGAGAAAAACTATGTATACATGATTCGCTGCGGGAACGGCAGCCTTTACACCGGCTGGACCAACGACCTGGGCCGCCGGATCCGGGCCCACCGCACCGGAAAGGGCGCAAAGTACACCCGGGGCTTCGGGGCCAAGGGGATCGTCTACCTGGAGCGGCTGGAGGACAAAAGCGCCGCCCTCCGCCGGGAGGCCCAGCTGAAGGCTCTGCCCAAAGCACGGAAGGAGGCCCTGGCAGAGGAGTGGTGCCGGGAGAACCGGCCTCCCATCCTGCTGGGGACCATCCAGGACGCCCCCCAGATCGCAGAACTCTACCGGTGGTATGTGTCCAACAGCACCGCCACCTTCCAGACCAGCCTCCCCTCTGACCGGGAATACCAGTATTGGGTAAAGAATACCCTGGAGACCGCCCCCCTCCTTATTATGAAAGACCGGGAAGGAAAGCTGCTGGGGTATGCCTGCGCCCATCCCTTCCGCCCTCGGGAGGCCTTCCGGTGGGATGTGGAGACCACCATCTACTGCGCTCATGACGTGCGGGGGAAGGGGGTGGGAACCCGGCTCATGTCTGCTCTTCTGGCGGTGCTGGAGATGCAGGGATACTGGAACGCCTACGCCCTCCTGGCCGATCCCAACCCGGACAGCGAGGCCCTTCACCGGCGGCTGGGCTACCGGTGCGAAGGCCGCAGCCCCCGCACCGGCTACAAGCTGGGGAACTGGCAGGGGCTCTCCACCTGGTGCTATCGGCTGAAGGCCGGACAGGAGGCTCCCGCCGAGCCGGTCCGCCGCCCCGATCCCAAGGCGGTGGAGGAGATCATCGCCCAGTATTGAGATGGGACAGAAAAAAGCAGAAGGACCGTACCCTCCCGGATACGGTCCTTTTTCTGTCAGTATTTGGCGATCTCCATGGATTCGTCGTCCTGGCCCTTCTCAATGGCCCGGATGACCACCGGGTAGGAGACGGCATCGTTCACCGTTACCTGGGCCTGTTCCCCCACCTTTTTTCCAAAGATGGCCCGGCCCAGGGGGCTTTCCCGGCTGATCCGGCCCTGGTCTGCCTTGGCCCGCAGGGTGGTCACCAGCTGGACCACCATCTCCTCCTCGTCCTCGGGGAGATAGAGGGTGACGGTGTCGAAAAGCCCCACCCCGGGCCCGGTGTTGGTGGGGTCCACCACCCGGGCGGTCTTGATCATCCGCTGGAGGTACCGGATCCGGCTCTCGTTTCGGCCCCGCTGCCGCTTGGCTTCCTTGTACTCAAAGTTTTCGCTCAGATCCCCGTAGCTTCGGGCAAACTGGACGTCGGCAATGAGCTTGGGCCGGAGGGTGAGGATCCGGTAATCCAGCTCCTCCTGCATCTTCTTGATGTCTACCTGAGTCAGCTCGTCGTACATTACAGCTTCCCCTCCGCCTTCAGGGCATACAGCTTCAGAATGCCTGCCACCGATTTGGAATCCCGGATGGTGCCGTCCATGACCATCTCATAGGCTTTCCGGAAAGGGACCTTCCGGGGGGTGAGGAATTCGTCCGGGTCCAGGTGCATCTGGGCGGGGTGAAGGCCGGTGGCCAGGTAGCAGTAGATCACCTCACTGTCATACCCCACGGTGGGGTAGATGGGGTGAATATCCATAAGCCGGTCGGCGGTGAGGCCGCATTCCTCCTCCAGCTCCCGGCGGGCGGCGGCCAGGGGATCTTCCCCGGCCTCCAGCTTCCCGGCGGGGAGCTCCAGGATCTCCTCGTCCAGGGCGTACCGGTACTGCCGCACCAGGTAGATCTCGTCCTGGTCGGTAAGGGGAAGGATGCAGGCCCCGCCGTTGTGGCGGACCACCTCCCGGAAGCTGGTCTCCCCGTTCTCCAGCTCCACCGTGTCATAGTAGACCCGGATCACCTTCCCGTTGAATACCTTTTCGCTGGTGAGGGTCTTTTCAAAATGCGCTCCCATAACGGCTCCCTTCATTCAAAAAGGAGAAGGATCATTCCTCCTCCTCCCGGATCACTTTCACCTGTTCAATGTGGTTGTGCCCTGCCTGGGCCAGGGTGAACCGCAGTCCGCCCCAGGCCACGCTGGCCTGGTCCCCCGGTTCGGGGATCCGGCCCAGCAGATCGGTCATGAGGCCGCCGGCAGTGTCAAACTCCTCTTCCTCCGCCTTCTCGGGCAGTTCCAGCCCGAAGGCGGCAAACAGGTCCTCCAGCCGGGTGCTGCCGTCGCAGATAAACCCGTCGGCGGTCTGCTGGATCTGGGCGGTCTCGTTGTCATACTCGTCCTGGATGTCGCCCACGATCTCCTCCAGGATATCCTCCATGCTCACCAGACCGGCAGTGCCGCCGTATTCGTCTACCACCACCGCCATCTGGGTGTGGTGGAGGCGGAAGTCCTCCAGCAGCTGCCGGGCCAGCCGGCTCTCCGGCACAAAGCTGGCGGGGTGGACCAGGTGATGGACCGGCTCCTCCAGCCGGGCAGGCTCCTGGATCAGCCGGAGCAGGTCCTTGGTGTAGAGGATCCCCACAATGTGGTCCAGGTCTTTCTGGTAAACGGGAATCCGGCTGTGGCCGGTGGACATGGCCAGCTCCACCCCCTCCCGGCAGGTGGCGGTGGATTCCAGGGCGGCGAACTCGGTGCGGTGGGTCATGATATCCCCGGCGGTCACCTCGTCCAGCTCCACGATGTTCACGATCATTTCCTTCTGCTGGTCGGCGATCTCCTCGCTCTCCACCTCGTCCAGCTGCTCCAGCAGCTCTTCCCCGGTGAGGGCGTCATCGTTCCCCAGCCCCATGGGGGCCAGCGCCTTGTTCAGCCAGCCGGGCAGGCGGATCTTCTTGCCGCCGACCCAGCCCAGCACCAGCCCCAGGATCAGGGCCGCAGCCAAGAGAAGGAACCATATACAGGGGTCCATACTTATACTCCTATTTTTTTATGATTTTTATTATATTACAATTCTATCAGGGCCGAAGCCTATGGAACAAATCATACAGCGAAGCGGGGAAATTGTCAATTATTCCCCCCAAAATCCCCCGAAATCCGCCCCGACGTTTCACCAAAAGAACAGGAAAGGTGCAAACAGTGCAATTTGCACAGTATTTAAGCTCAAATTCTGTGCAGAATTCAAAGCCAAAAACTTTGAAAAACCGGCTTTAATTTGCTAAAATATATGGTAAGCAAAAGCGCCTTTGAGATGGTGGCACCCTTTCCCAGGGCAACCGCCAGGAGTCAGCGGTTTACCCCTGAACAGTCCAAGATTGAGAGGGTGCGGGTGCTTAAAAACAGTAAATGGAGGAAAGAAAATGCCTAGAGCAAAACAATCCATGGATGGCAATACCGCTGCGGCATATGTTGCATATGCATTCACTGATGTAGCTGCCATCTACCCCATCACTCCGTCCAGCCCCATGGCTGACACCGTTGACCAGTGGTCCGCTGCTGGCCAGAAGAACATTTTCGGCAACGAAGTTCGTGTGACCGAGATGGAATCTGAGGCCGGTGCCGCCGGTGCCGTGCACGGATCTCTGGCCGCCGGTGCCATGACCACCACCTTCACCGCTTCCCAGGGCTTGCTGCTGATGATCCCCAATATGGACAAGAGCGCCGGCGAGCTGCTGCCCAGCGTGTTCCACGTCTCCGCCCGTACCGTGGCCACCCAGGCTCTGAACATCTTCGGTGACCACAGCGACGTTATGGCCTGCCGTCAGACCGGTTTCGCCATGCTGGCTGAGTCCAACCCCCAGGAAGTTATGGACCTGGCTCCCGTAGCCCATCTGGCTACCGTGGAAGGCCGTGTGCCCTTCATCAACTTCTTCGACGGCTTCCGTACCTCTCACGAGATCCAGAAGATCGAGAAGTGGGACTACGCCGATCTGGCCGAGATGATGAACTGGGACGCTCTCAAGGCATTCCGGGACGGCGCTCTCAACCCCGAGAAGCCCGCTATGCGCGGCTCTCACGAGAACGGCGATATCTTCTTCCAGCATCGTGAGTCCTGCAACCCCTACTATGACGCTATGCCCGCCATCGTCGAGACGTACATGGGCAAGATCAACGCCAAGCTGGGCACCAACTATGATCTGTTCAACTACTACGGCGCTCCCGATGCAGACCGTGTCATCATCTGCATGGGCTCTCTGTGCGACGTGGCCGAGGAAGTTATCGACTACCTGACCGCCAAGGGCGAGAAGGTCGGTATGATCAAGGTTCGTCTGTACCGTCCCTGGAGCAGCGCTCACCTGCTGAAGGTTCTGCCCTCCACTGTTAAGAAGATCGCTGTTATGGACCGTACCAAGGAGCCCGGCTCCCTGGGCGAGCCCCTCTACACCGATGTTGCCACCACCCTGCGTGAGGCTGGCCTGAACGACATCGTTCTGGTTGGCGGCCGTTACGGTCTGGGCAGCAAGGATACTCCTCGCAGCAGCGTGTTCGCTATCTACACCGCGCTGGAGAAGGACGCTCACAAGAGCCGCTCCACCATCGGCATCGTGGACGACGTTACCAACCTGAGCCTGCCTGAGGTCAAGCCCGCTCCCATCACCGCTGCTCCCGGCACCAAGGAGTGCAAGTTCTGGGGTCTGGGCGGCGACGGCACCGTTGGCGCTAACAAGGACTCCACCAAGATCATCGGTGACCACACCGACAAGTATATCCAGGCATACTTCCAGTATGACTCCAAGAAGACCGGCGGCGTGACCATCAGCCACCTGCGCTTCGGCGATAAGCCCATCCGTGCTCCCTACTACATCAACCAGGCTGACTTTGTGGCTTGCCACAACCCCGCCTATGTTGTCCAGGGCATGAAGATGGTTCAGGACGTTAAGCCCGGCGGCGTATTCATGATCAACTGCCAGTGGAGCGATGCTGAGCTGGAAGAGAAGCTGCCCGCAGAGGCCAAGAAGTATATCGCTGACAACAACATCCAGCTGTATACCATCAACGCTATTGACAAGGCCATCGAGATCGGCATGGGCAAGCGCACCAACACCATTCTGCAGTCCGCTTTCTTCAAGCTGGCTGACGTAATGCCCATCGACGACGCCATCGACTTCATGAAGCAGGCTGCCAAGAAGAGCTACGGCAAGAAGGGCGACGCCATTGTTGAGATGAACTACAAGGCCATCGATGCCGGTGTAGACGCCATCCACAAGGTAGAAGTTCCCGAGAGCTGGAAGAACCCCGCTCCCGATGCTGCTCCCGCTGAGCTGAAGGGCCGTCCCGAGACCGTCAAGATGGTCAAGGATCTCATGCAGCCCATCGCCCGGATGGACGGCGACAGCCTGCCTGTTTCCGCATTCACCGGCCGTGAGAACGGTCAGTTCGAGCAGGGCGCTTCCGCTTACGAGAAGCGCGGCGTTGCCGTTACCGTTCCTCAGTGGGATTCCAGCAAGTGCATCCAGTGCAACAACTGTGCATTTGTCTGCTCTCATGCTACCATCCGTCCCTACCTGCTCAGCGAGGAAGAGGTTG
>CALXEN010000011.1 GCA_944387325.1 uncultured Clostridia bacterium
TGGATGATTTTCTGGTGTTTTTCTCCGGTAGAGTTGATCAGTACCTCCACCTCCAACAGGGAGTTTACATCGTAGGTAAAGGTCACATCCACAGATTCCTCTCCCGCTTTGTTGGGGGGCACCGGAAGGGTAAGCTCCCCCAGAAAGAGATTGTCCCGGGCCATCCGGCTCTCTCCCTGAAGGACCCGAATCCGGACCTCCGTCTGGCCATCGTCCATGGTATAAAACCGCTGGGTCCGGCTGACCGGAATCACGGTGTTCCGTTCAATGATGGGGGCGTAGTGGCCGTTCTCCCGGAAAAGACCGTTATAGGTTGCAACCTCCACCCCCAGGCTGAAGGGGCAGACGTCGGTAAGAATCACCTCGTGAAGCTCCTTTTTCCGTTCCTTGATGGCGGCGGCCAAAGCTGCCCCCACGGCGATGGCCTGGTCCGGGTCTACCCCGGTCAGGGGTTCCCGGCCAAAGAGCTGTCGGCAGAAGCTGCGGATCATGGGACTTTTGGAGGCCCCACCCACCAGCAAAATCCCCTGGATCTCGGATACGGAGAGCCCGGCGTCCCGAAGGCTCTGTTCTACCGGTTTTCGGATCCGTCCCAACAGGGGAGCGCAGGCGGTTTCGTACTCCTGCCGGTCAATGGGGGCAGAATAGGTCTTGCCCTCCGCCTGGCAGCTTACAATGGCAAGGACCCCCTGAGACAGCGCCAGCTTTCCCAGTTCGGCCTGCCGCCGGACCCGAAAGGCGTCTGCGGGGGAAAGGCGGTCCAGGTCAAGGCCCGCTTTCCTGGCAAAAAGGGTTTCCACCACCTGGGTAAAATCCTCGCCCCCCAGGAAGTTATCCCCCGCAATGGCGTGTACTTCGATGATGTTCTGGTACAGTTCCAGCACCGACACATCCAGCGTGCCGCCGCCCAGATCGAATACCAGGTAGCAGCCGTCCTTCCCGGCGTCACAGAGGCCGTAGGCAATGGCTGCGGCGGTGGGCTCGTTGACGATCCGTTCCACCTTGAACCCGGCCATTTGGCCCGCCAGGCGGGTGGCCCGGCGCTGTTGGTCGTTAAAGTAGGCGGGAACGCTGATGACGGCTTCTTCCACCGGCTGACCCAGATAGGCTTCTGCGTCCTCTTTCAGGCTCCGCAGCACCAGGCTGGACAGCTCCTCTGCCCGGAATACCCGGCCTGCCAGACGGTATTGCCGGTCGGTGCCCATGCTGCGCTTGAAGACAGAGGCGGTATCCAGGGGATAAAGACCGGCCCGGGCCTGGGCAGTGCGGCCTACATAGACGGTGCCGTCCTGGTCCACACTGACCACCGAGGGGGTGAGGTATTCCCCCAGACGGTTGGGAATAAGCCGGGCCGAGCGGCCCTCCACACAGGCCACCAGGCTGTTGGTGGTGCCTAAATCAATTCCTACGATCATTTGGTTTGATCCATCTTCTTTCTGATCCGCCTTTCGCAGGTGGAAAAATCGGTTTCGTCCGGGAATTGGGGGCCATACTGGGCACAGAGCGCCAGCGCTTCTTCCAGTTTCCCTCGGGCTTCCAGCAGCAGCGCCCGCAGCGCCAGGGCATCCTTGCAGGCGGGATAGGTGCAGAACTGGCAGAAGGGGGAGTGCTCCGCCTGGTCCAGGGCAGCGGCAGCTTCCTCCAGCTGCCCTCCCGCAATAAGCAGGCCCGCTTTCCGGGTGTAATAGAGGGCTTTGTTGTATCGGCTGCGGTTTTTCTCCAGGGCTTTCAGACCTTCCCGGGCAGCCTCGGCGGCCTCCTCCTTCAGACCCAGCCAGCAGAGGCATTTGGCGATCCGGTCCAGGTAGTTGTCCTCTCCGGGCCGGTCCTGGGCCAGACGGCGGAAAATGGTCAGGGCTTTGGAGTACTGGCCCAGGGCCAGATAGAGATCACCCAGATCACTGCAGCAGTAGCGGCTGACCCGTGCCCCCTTTTCCATCGCCCTTCCGGCCTCTTTCAGTTTGCCCATCTGCCAAAGGATACTGGCTTTGGCATGAAGGAAATTTTCTTCCGGGGGAAGGGAGCGCAGCTTCCACTCCTTCAAACAATTCATGGCTCGGGAAAAATCTCCGGCCTGGGCCCAAAGCTCCGCCTGGATCTTGCAGTCGTAGTACTCATACTCCTGATGAATGTTGGGATCCAGGGCCCGGGCGGCTTCCTCCCAGCGGCAGATCCGCCGAAGGAGGGTGGAGTACCGCCGCCGCAGCTGGATCCGGTCCTGGCAAGAGGGAAGGGGAAGGGCCAGCGCTTTCAGATAAGCCTCTTCACTTTTGGAATAGTCCTTTTTAATGAGATACAGTTCGGCCAGGTTGGCCAGGTAAGCGGGGACCTGGGGCTCCATCTCGGCTGCCCGTAGGAAATGAGGTTCGGCCTCCTGGAACTGCTCCAGCTCCTGGAGGCAAAGGCCCAACAGATTATGGACCGTTGCGGTCTCCCTGGCTTTCAGCTGCTGCTGGTAGGCTTGCGCCGCACCGGCAAAATCCATTTTGCAGAACTGAAGCAGCCGTCCCAGTTTTTCATGGGCGGAGGGATGCTCCGGCGCCAGCCTGCAAATCTGACGCCGGACTGTAATGGCTTCCTCGATTTGGTTCAGGTCATGGAAAAGTGCTGCCTTCAGGTCCAAAAGCCCCAGATCTCCCGGATCCAGCTGTAGCCCCTCCTCCACAAGGGCGAGCAGGTCATTTTTGTCCCGGGTGCTGTACTGCAGCCAGCCCAGCCGGTAGATCACTTCCCCTATGTAGTCGGGAGGGTCCTTTCGCTGATAGTTTTGAAGCACCGCTTCGTAGTGGTCCTGCGCCTCCTCCGTCCGGCCTTCCTGTTCCGCCAAAAGTCCCTGGCAGAAATCCATGGTCACGCCGGTGATTTTGGCCTGGACCAGCTGGTTCAGAATCTCCTTGGCCTCCGCCCATTGTCCGGCCATCATAAGGATCCGGCACTGGTAGAACATACAGCCTGCATCCCTGCTGTGGAGCAGGTTCATGACCTGATGGAATGCGTTGTAGGATTCCTGAAGGCGGCGCATCCGGAACAGGATCTGACCGCAGAGGTAGGGTCCGGCAGAATCAGAAGGCTCCCTCTGGCTGTATTGCCGGGCGGCCTCCAGTGCCTCTTTCAAATGTTTTTCTCCATACAGGAACTGTGCCCGCAGCTTCCAGGTCTCGGCCTGGTCCGGCCACCGCCGGGCAGCCTCATCCAGGAGAGTAAAGGCCCTTTCCTTCTGTCCCAGGTAGTAGTGGGCGCAGGCTTCCATCCGGACCGATTCCCCCAGATGTGATTGGTCCAGGGGTTCCTGCTGTTCCAGCGTTTCCTGCCAGCGGGCCAAGTGGGCCAGGGTGGATTCCCATTCGCCCTGGGCCAACAGGACCTTGGAAGCCAGATTCTCATAATCCGGATCTCCCGCAAGACTGTCGGGCAAAGCAGCCAGGGCCTGACGGGCTTTCTCCCCCTGCTGAAGCTGATGGTAACACCAGGTCAGCTCCATGGCGTTTTGAGAGTCTTCCGGATCCCGGGAATACACCTCCTCCAGCTGGGGCAGAAGCTCGGTATTCAGCTGATCAAGAGCGGAAAGCACCGTCTGGTGGAAGGGAAGATCCCGCAAAAGGGAAAGATAGATCTTTTTTGCGGCCAGCTTTTTCCCCTGAAGATTCAGGCAGGCGGCCAGGTCAAACCGGGCCTGGGGCAGGTCGGGATCCTTTGCCAGGATAGCCTCCAGCTTTTCCTGGGCCCGGGAATATTCCCCCTGCTGGACCGAAATCTGGGCATCCAGAAGCTGAGCCTGAACATCCTGGGGCATCTGCTCCAGAAAAGCTGTCACAGCCTTTTGGGCATTCTCCTTCTCATCTTTCAAAAGGGCCAGCCGTGCCTGAGCCAGCAGGGTATAGGGGTGGCGCACTCCGGTGTCCATCAGCTTCGCCAGCAGGTCTTGGGCTTTGTCTGGCTGGTGGTTGCTCAGGGCCTGGAAGCACTCATAGCCCAGCCGGAAATATTGATCCCAGTCACAGGAAGGATCTCCCTCCATGGGTTCAAAGGGGATCTGCTCCGAACTTTGGATCCCGCCCAGAACCATGTTCTCAATGAAGGCGGGAGGGAAGATCTCTTTCAGCTGGTCGGCATTTTGGGACAGCTGGAAGGTTTCCTCCAAAACCAGCCAAACCGCATGGGGCAGGAAAAAATGCTGGGTCAGATAATTCAGCAGCCGGTCCCGTGCCTGCCTTTGGTTAGCAGGTTGTGCGGGGAATTCCATGGCCAGCAGCTGACGCCACTGGTCCGGGTCCCGGCGGAGCCGGATATCCCGGTATACCCGGTCTACCTGCGCCATCCACCGGTCTGCTTCCCCCAGACTCTCCCCGTCCGCCCGGGCCGCCTGTTTGGCCAGCTCCAGGGCCTGCTCGTAGGCAGAGCGCAGCTCCTTGAATTCTTCGGGGTGATCTTCCGGATTGGCATCTGCCAGCTTGGAACGGTAGGCGGCAGTAATGGCCTGCCGGTCCGGGGTGGGGTCGATCCCCAGTATTTTCCAGATATTCAAAAACAGCACCTCCCAGTGGGCGGCTGACAGGCCGTGGACCACACAGTTTGTTTTTTTAATCAGAACCAGGCTTCATAGTAGAACCAGTTCCGGGTGATTTTTTGGGTCACGCCGCCGTTGTCAGTCCCGTCGGTCCATTCCCAGTGATCCTGCTCTGTTTCGGAGAGGGGAAGGTCCACGTTTTGGAAGGCGGCGGGTTCATCCGCAGAGGAATAATAAAAACCGTAGTAAGTGGTGGAGGACCCCAGCCCGGAAGCGGAGTACCTAAACTGGACAATGGGATTTTCCCCCTGGAATACCCCTTCCACCTGGACACCCAGGTATTCCTCCGGGGTTTCCGCCCCGGCCAGTTGCCCTTGGACCAATTCCTCCAGCTGGACGGTGTTCTCCAGAACAAGGTTCTCAATCTTCTTTTGAGGGTCACGAGTGAAATATACTAAAAGTGCAGTTGCCAACACTATGAGGACGATGGCCGCCAGGATCTTTTTCTTCATGGTTTGCGCTCCTTTGCTGACGAAACTGTCCGACAATAACAGCTGCAAGGCTTATTCATATTCTACCAGAGAACAGGCTCCCCTACAAGATGGGAGGTCCAACCCCCATAGAAAAATGGTGCAAAATTTCAGGGCAGAACGGTTGAAGGGCAGCTACCAACTCGATATAATAGAAAAGAAGCAAAGGAGGGAAGGATATTTTATGATTTTCTATTTTTCCGGCACTGGGAACTCACGGTGGGCTGCCCGGCAGTTGGCCAAACTAACCGGGGATCAGGCAGTGGATATTACCGGGCTGCAAAATCTCCCTGATCTGTCCGGACAGGTTCAGATCGGACTGGTGTTTCCCGTGTATGCCTGGGGAGCACCCCAGCCTGTGCTGGAATTCGTCCGAACCCTTCCCGAAAGCCGGGCGTTCACCTTCGCCCTGGCTACCTGCGGGGAAGAGGCGGGATTCGCTTTGAAAAAGCTGGGGGTGCTGTATCCCCTCCGAAGCAGTTATAGCCTGGTGATGCCCAACAACTACGTGGTGGGGTCGGAGCCGGACCGTCCAGAGGAGGCCAGGGAAAAGATTTGCCAGGCCAAAGCCCGGCTGGAGATCATTGCCCGGGAAATACTGTCCCGCATCCCTGCCTACCGGGTGGAGGAGGGCCGTCTTCCCGGACTGAAATCGGGACTGGTGAATTACGGCTTCAATCATTTTGCCCGGAGCACCAGGAATTTCTTCGCCACGGAGAACTGTGATGGCTGCGGACTCTGCGCCCGCAGCTGCCCTGCCGGGACCATTACCCTGGCAGCAGACAAACCTGCCTGGGGCAAGGAGTGTTACCAGTGTATGAAATGCATCAACCAATGCCCCCGGCAGGCAATTCAGTATGGGAAGGCCACCCAAGGACGAGGAAGGTATACCATAGAACCGTATCTGGAACAAGACCAGTGACCGGCTGACGCAAAAAGGACCGCCGCTCCAGGATGGGAGCGGGCGGTCCTTTTTAGGTTTCAGGATATTGCCTTAACCGGAGAGGGGGATACCGTCAGCAATTTCCGGTGTATACGTACCGGAGATGCTGCCGGGCTATATCCGCCAGGCGGTACACCTTCTCCACCGGGGTGGGGGAAAGCTCCGTCATCCGGTACCGGGGGAAAAACCGGGATATATGGAGGGGGATCTCCGGGTCCACTCCTGCCAGCCACCGGGCCAGGGCATCCATCTCCTCCTCCCTGTCATTGCAGCCCGGAACGATGAGGGTAGTCACCTCCAGATGACACCGTGCGGCCGCCAGCCGGATGGATCGCTTTACCGTCTCCAGATCTCCTCCCAGGGCGCGGTACCAGTCCGGGGTAAACCCCTTCAGGTCCAGGTTAAGGGCATCCAGAAGGGGAAGAAGATCCAGGAAAGGAATCTCCTCCAGGGTGCCGTTGGAGACCAGCACATTGAGAAGCCCGGCCTCACGAGCCAGACGGGCGGTGTCCATCAGGTATTCGTAGCCCACCAGCGGCTCGTTGTAGGTGTAGGCAATGCCGATATTCCCCCGGCCCAGCAGGGAACAGGCCAATTCCACCAGCTGGTCGGGAGAAAAGTCCCGGGCGGGGACCTGCGGACCGGCGGCAGCAATCTCATGGTTCTGGCAGAAAGGACAGGACAGATTGCACCCGAAACTCCCCACCGAAAGAATCTGACTGCCGGGATGAAACCGGCGCAGAGGCTTTTTTTCAATGGGGTCCAGAGCCAGAGAGGTGATCTTCCCGTAGCTGAGGGAGATGATTTTCCCGTTTTGGTTTGTCCGGGCCCGGCAGAGACCGCTTTGCCCCGGCTCCAGCCGGCAATGATGAAAACAGAGAGGACAAGCTGCCTTCATAGATGACGCACCACCTTAAACCGCTGCAGGGTGTAGGAATCCTCCGGGCGGATCCCGCCCTTCTGACGGGCGATCTCGATTTGTTGCTCCACGGTATCCACGCCGTCCAGGTCGGGAAGAAGGAGGCCCCTGCGGTGGCCGCAGGTGACGATGACCCCATACTTCCGGGGATCCAGCCGGGAGAGATCCTCCACCGGCTCTGGCTGGCCCAGCACATCCACGCTGTACTCCAGCCTGTCCAGCTCCTCCCGGGTCACAGGAGGAAACCGGCGATCCCGGCTTCCGGCTGAAACGGCGTTCTCCAGAATTTCCCAGGCCAGGGAATCCCGGGTGGGGGCGATGGTCCCAATGCAGCCCCGGAGCCGTCCTTCCAGGTGGAGGGAGACAAAGGCTCCCGCCCGCTCTCCGGTCATCTCAGGAGGCAGGTTCTCCGGCAACAGGGCCAAAGGAATCCCGGTCTTTACAAAGGTCTCCAGGGAGAGCCGGGCCAGTTGTACATAGGGATCCTCTCCGGCACGGCGTCGGGCAAGCGATTCCTGCCGGGCCAGACGGCAGGGCTCTGCGTAGCAGCGATCCGGATCACGGCCGGTAACGGGGAAAACCGCCACGCCGTATCCCACGCCAAAGGTTCCCTCGTGGCTGAGCAGCCGGGGGGATACCGCCAGTCCGTCCAGGGCGCCTGCCATCATCTGGAAGGAGCGCAGGCCGCATTCAGCCGCCCGCTGGCAAAGCCCCGGGTCCAGGGTCAGAAACCGGAGAAAATCCCCGGATGCCATAGCCTGGGCCACTTCCCGGTCAAAGACCGGACCTTCCGGAACAAAGCCGTAGGGGCCATCCTTCTTCAGCTTGTGGGAGAGGTCCCCGCTGGCCAGAAATACAGCCTGCCGTCCCAGATTTTCCACCGCCCTGGCCACACATTGGCCCAAACGGTAATGATCCAGTCCGGAGAAGCCTGATAGCCCCATCCGCACGATGGGGCAGGTCACACCGGCCTGCCGGAGATAATGGAGAGGGATGAGGACCCCATGATCCAGGGCAGGATCCCGCTCTCCCAGGGTCCCGGCCTGGAGACCTTCCTTCCGGGCCAGACGGATGATCTCCTCCCGAAGGGGCTGGTCATAATCGGCACGGACTACCACCTGGGGCGCCCCAAAAGCGGACATATCTCCCTTCGCTCCGGAGCCGGGGGCAATGTGGAAATAGTCCCCGTAGAGGATGGTGTGCGGGGAGGCCACAATCAGGACCTCCGGGGCCCAACGGGCCACCTCCCGGGCGGCCTCCTCCATGGCCCTGCCGGTGGCGGCGATCTGCTTTTCCCGGCCACGGCCCACCTGGGGCAGCAGCACCGGGGGATGGGGGGTGATAATGGCGCCCAGCATAGACATTGCGATTCCCTCCTTTCCCGAGTGAAGCGAACCTTTTCTGCTTTCAGTATACCACGGAAAGGAGAGAGGGAAAAGTGAACAGAAGTTCAAAAGGCCCTTTCATTGACAGCTTTTATCCACCGTGCTACCATATTTTCAGAACAAATGAATTTATGCAGGAGGCGGAGCAAATGTACTACACCAGCAGACCCATGACCGACCACATTACCCTGATCCAGTCCCCCAGCGGGGAGGACCTCTACCTTGTTGCCGGAAGCCGGCAGTCCGCACTTATTGACGCCAACATGGGGGTAGGGCAGCTTCGGGCTTTTGTGGAGTCCCTTACCGGAAATCCCCTTGTAGTTCTGCTCACCCATGGTCATGTGGACCATGCACCGGGGGCGGCGGAGTTTGAGGAAGTGTACATGAACAGCGCCGACGGGGAACTCTACCGCAGCCACTGCGCCCTGGAGGCACGGCAGGGATACCTGAAGCAGAATCTGGGCGACCGGTATGAGGAGCTGACCGCAGAGGGATTTGTGCCCGAAGATCCGGACAAACAGTTCCGGGAGCTTTCAGACGGGCAGCGGTTTGATCTTGGCGGGGTGCATATCCAGGCGGTGGCATTCCCGGGGCACACTCCCGGCAGCATGGCCTTCCTGGTGGAGGAGGACCGGGTCTTGATCACGGGGGACGCCTGCAATAATTTCACCTTCCTATTTACCCCCGGCTCCTCCTCGGTGGAAGCATATTGCCGGGCCGTGATTCAGGTACGGGAAAAAATGGCAGGAAAATATGACCGTATCTTTGTCTCTCACCGGGAGCCGGAGCTCCCCAATACCTTGCTGGACGAGATGATCCAGGTGTGCCGGGAGGTGCTGGCCGGCAACAGCCAGGAGGTCCCCTTTGCATTTATGGGGATCCAGGCCCTGGTAGCCAAAAAGACCGATGAACACCTGCGGCAGACGGACGGAAAAACCGCCAACCTGGTCTACCGGGCAGATCATATCACAAATTAAACCAAGAGGGGTGCCGCCCGGGCGGCACCCCTCTTTTAAGTCAAAACACCGGTGAAACCATCAAAAGACTTCGCCGGACTGCATATCCACCGCCATCTCCTTGACGGCTCCATTCTGGAGGTATTCCACCAGCCAGGCGGGCTGAAGAATAAAAGTATCCCCTTCTCGAATGGTGAGATAAACAGGGGAGAGATTCTGAATGGCGACGGCATTCTCCGGGGCAAGATCCTGGAAGGTGTCAGAGAATGCGGTCATGGCCGCCTCCGGGGAAATCAGATCGGTCACCGTCTCCGAGGGAGTCGGGTTGGAAACACAGCCCCAGCCAAAGACATCCAGGATCCCGTTCTGGTCCATCACCATCTCCACATAGGGGCGATGAAGTAAAGCCGCAGTACTGTCGGCGGGGTCAACATTCCGCACCAGTTCGCTGCCGGCTCCCAGGACGGGCACGCCATCCACCTGGAAGTTCCAGAACATCCGGTAAAAATCGGAGATGGAATAGTTATCCGCTTCCACTCCCAGATAGGAGAATACGTTGGGATCTATGTATTCCACACGCCAGGGAGCTTCCTCCACCGTCATCCCGATCTGGGACATAAACTGGACCCCCTGGGCAGCAAGATGCCGGACCTCCTGGGCTCCGGCATCTGCCAGGTACTCTTCCGGGGCATACCCGTAGTACCGCAGATCGTTTTTCAGGGAGTCACTGATGATAGAGATCATGCTCAGGATATCTTCATATTCATCGTATCCGGAACCGTGCCCTCGCAGGAAAAATCCACGGTAATAGAGAAAATCATTGACGGTGATGTTCAGATAATCCTCTGTCCCGCTGACAATGGCAACGCCTTCAGAAGCCAAGGCGTTGACCTTGGGATCCTCCTCGGTGATAGCGGTGCCTATGAAAAGCTCCGGGTCCAGCATCTCCCGGGGAAAGGTGTAGACCGCCATCTCCTCCACCGGTGTCGTCTGAAGAGAATCTGCAACGGTGATGTTTTCCCCCAGGGACAGAGGGGATTCCGTGGGATCCGGCTCCTGGGTCCCGGTCTGATTCTGGATCTGACCACACCCGGCCAGGAGGAAGAGTACAAGAAAGACCAGCAGAGAGGATCTAAAGGTTTTTTTCATAGCCATCACTCCTTAAAAAATAACTTACAGCGGGGGATCTCTTTGGTCTGATTATGTCATGGATCGGACGTTTTGTCAGTGAAATCCATCCGCATCAGGAGGCTGGAGACTTATGAGGCGACGCTCTGAATTCCACAGAGCTGCAAAGCCCCGCCTGCTCCCAGGGTGTAGGTATACAGGCAGGTGACGCTCTGGTCCCAGGCGCCGCCGTCTCCGGCAGGGGCAACCTCCAGGGTCACATCCACCCGGCTTCCGGAGAGGCTGAAGTCCTTCAATCGTGCGGTAAAGAAGGGGCGGCCGGCAGGGTAGCAGAGGACCTCTCCGTCCGGGGAAAGGTCATACAGCTGGGCAATGTACGCCCGGTCACAGGAGATTCCAAACCGTGCCTGAGCGGTCTGGTCCAGTCGGTCCAGAGAAATTTTGACCTGACCGTAACTGCCGTCCTCCTCACTCATGGCCAGGGTACCGTCCTCACGGCCTTCCTCCCAGGTCTCATCCAGAAGATACTGCACAAAGGAGGGAGCTTGGGCAAGGTCCGTCATGGTCTGCACCGGCTCATGGAGATACTGGGCCATCCTCTTTACATATTCCGTCTGTGTCTGGGTCAGGGACTGGGGAAGAGGGGTCTCTTTCCAGCCGGTTTCTCCTTTGACCCAGAGATGCGTCCCTTCCCAGGCCACACCTTCATTTTCACAGGGGATCACTTCTATTCCGTTGGCGTCCAGCAACCCCCACTGTCCATCCCGACAGACGGTGGCATAGCCGTTTTGGAGACAGGAAGCGTAGCCTAGTTCGTACCCTTTCCAGTAATTGGGAATATACCAAGTGGGCTCATATACCGCTTGGGTGACAAGATTGCCGTAACGGTCCAGATAAGCCCAGCCATCCTCCAGCTCCACCGGAGCAAGGTCTTCCTCAAAGAACCACAGTGCCATGGTGGCACCCGGAACCGTGACCCCTGCCCCCTCCCGGGAAATATACCAGTAGGTGGCTCCGGTGTCATCTGCCACAGGGGTGGTGGGGTAGCCATATTCATCGGGATGGGTGGAGTAGACTGGGATTAGGTCTCCGTATTTTTCCCACAGGGAGTCTTCCATGGGATAGACTTCCCCGGGAGTGCTGCTGGCATACCAGCGCAGGGCGGTCAGGTCCACACCATAGGGATTACGGCCGGGGGAATCCAGGTCATAGAAGAATTGATCCCCGGCCCCTCCGTGAGCGGCACAGAGATGTCCGTCTCCGGCCTCCTCAATCCGGGCGGACAAGGCATCATATTCATCCCAGTCCAGAGGATCCTGAGAGTCGTTCCAGACCCATTCCTTATCAAATTGGCAGGAACTTACGGGATACTCGTAGGTACAGGGGAGGACCTCGGTGCCGTCTGCCCGCATAAGGCCCCACAGTCCATCCCGGGACATGGTAAAATAACCCTGGTAGAAAACATAGGGCATGGCACTGGAATGGGCAACAATGCGGATCTCATCATAGTCCAGGCCGGGAGTTTCCTCCGGGGTGGGGGATGGAGCGGCCGTAACCTCTGGCTTGAGTGTGGCAGCGGGGGATTCCGGCTGCTCTTTTCCGGAGCACCCGCCCAGCAAGGCAATGGCCAGGAATGCGGCAGAAAGCCTGAGGATGATACGCTTCATACATCAACACCTCCAAAACAAGAGTGGAGAATTGAACGCCGGTCAATAAAAGAACCGAAAGGTTAAATAGCGGTCAATGGAAAAGCCGGAAACGAATTGGTAGAATAAAAGCAGAAAAAGGAAGGGAGAACCAAGTCCTATGAAAATACAGGAGATCATCCGCCAGCGCAGACTAGACAAGAACTATACCCAGGAACAGCTGGCCGGGCTTTTGGGGGTGACTGCCCCGGCGGTAAACAAATGGGAAAAGGGAGTTTCCTACCCGGATATCACCCTGCTGCCCGCCCTGGCCCGGGTCCTGGGGACCGACCTGAACACCCTTCTCTCTTTCCGGGATGACTTGACACGACAGGAAATGGCCCTTTTCCTGAACCAAGTCTCCCTGACTATGGAAAGGGAAGGCTTTGCCGCCGGATATCAGATGGCTCTGGATAAATTGCAGGAATATCCCACCAGCGACCAGTTGGCGGCAAGCCTGGCCCTACTCCTGGACGGAAACCTGACCATGCGGGGACATCAGGATGGCAGGGAGGAAGAATACCGGGAGAAGATTCTGAGTCTCTACCGCCGGGCTGCCCAGGGTAAGGACCAGGACGCAAAAAGCCTGGCGCTGCCACCCCTCATTGCCCGGCTTATGGAGGAAAAGGACTATGAAAAGGCCCGGGAACTGCTGGATACGATGCCCTCTGACCAACAGACAGTGGATAAGACACAGCTTCAGGCAAGGCTTTACATGGAACAGGGAGAGTATGAAAAAGCAGGAAAGCTGGTAGAGGAAAAACTGCTTTTGGCTACAAACGGGGTGCATATGGCCCTCATGATCCTTATGGAGATCGCCTGCAAGGAGGATCGAAAAGAGGACGCAGAGGCCATTGCCCGGGCGGATCAGAAAATGCATCAAGCCCTGGACCAGTGGGAGTATAACCAGTATCTGACACAGTACCTGCTCTATTCCTGCACCCAAAACCGGGAGGAGCTGCGAAAGCTGCTGCCCGCCCTTCTGGATTCCATGGAAAGCCCTTGGGAGCCCCATCGCTCGCCCCTCTATCAGCACATCCAGACCAAGACGGCAGACCCGGGTTTTTGGACTTCTGCAAAAAAAGCACTCCTGGATAATCTGCGCCGGGAAGACCCGGAACTCTGGGAAAGCCTTCCCCGGGAAACCAGGGAACTATGAGTCAGCGGGGAAGGGAAGTAAGGTGCCAACCGTCTCGGCTCTTCACCCAGAGATGGGTACCCTCCCAGGCTACACCTTCATTTTCGCAGGGGATCACCTCTGCCCCATTGCTGTCCAGAAGTCCCCATTGGCCTTCTCGGCAGACGGCGGCATAGCCGTTTTGGAGACAGGCAGCATAGGTGGGGAGATTCTCCCCGTCAAAGCACCAGGTGGGCTGGTATGCTGTCTCGGTGACGGTATTCCCCCGGTGGTCTATGTAGGCCCAGCCGCCTTCCAGTTCCACCGGAGCCAGGGCCTCCTCGAAGAACCAGAGAGCCTTTTGAATCCCGCCGACCGGGAGGATGGTGCCGTTCCGGTTCATGTACCAGTAGACGGTCCCGTTGCTGTCCGGCTGGGGTTCAGAGGGATAGGTGGGGTCTGCGTTTCCGCCCAGTATCTCACCGTTGTAAACGGGCAGGCTTTCCCCGTAGATCTCCCAATAGGAATCCGCCAACGCTTCGCAGGACCCGGGACTGCCGCTGATATACACCCGGAGGGCTCCGGGATCTAAAGCGTATTTGTCCCGACCCGGGGCATTGAGGGCGTAGAAGAAACTGATCGTCTGGGGACCGTGTTCACCGGTACAGAGGGTGCCGTCCCCGGCGACACTGATCTGGTCGGACAGAGCATAGAAGGATTCCCAGTCGGCGGGATTGTAAGAGTCCTCCCACCGCCAATGGGGTTCCGTGCCACAGGCAAATACAGGAAAGGAACTCTTGCAGGGCAGAACCAGGGTGCCGTCCGCCCGCATGAGCCCCCACAGACCATCTCGGGACATGGTGAAATATCCCTGGCAGGGAACAGCAGGGCAGGCGCTGTTCATGGCGATGGTCCGTATCTCGTCATACTCCAGCCCGGGCTCCTGTTCCGGCGTGGGGGCAGAAGAAGGTTCCGGAACAGGGGTGAATGTGGCTTCCGGTTGAGGTATAGTCGTTGCCCGAGGTGGCTGACTGTTACTGGAGCATCCGGTCAGAAGGGATGCCGTCAGGAGAAACGCCGTAAGACTGTATAGAACGTTTCGAATCACAGGAAATACCTCCCCGGAAAAGGAATGGATGTAATCAGCGGGGTAAAGAATATTCTGCTACCCGCCATCCTGTCTCGGTGGGAACCAGCCGCACAGGAGAGGCAACAGCCTCGGCGGGGGTATAGGTCCGCCCTTCGCCATATCCTTCAAATCCATTGGGGTCCACATACAGGTTCAGCTGCCAGAAGAGGATACTGCCGTCCTCCTGGATCTCCGGCTGGGTGTAGACTGTGCCGCACCGCTCAATATTGCTGCCGCTGTCCCCCATGGTAAAGTTGATGGTATCATTCTCCCCCTGGTAATAGCAGAAGGAAAACTTCCACTCCTCCGGGGTAGGACCGCCCAGCATGGGTTCATAATATTCCGGCGTGAAGAGGCAGCCCAGATATTCTTCCAGCTGGGAGTAACGGGTGCAAAGAGCACCTTCTGTGACGGTGTAGTAGCCGGTGTCTGGGTCACGTTCAGCGGGCTCTATTCCCAAATGCAGACCGTAGTGGTCCTGTAAAAAGCATTGGGCGGTGGCCAGGACCGCAGCGGCCTGCTGGTCCAGGTCAGCCGGCAGGGGAAACCGGTAGAGTTCCTGGAACTGGGGCATCACATCTTTCACATGAACTTCCACCTTCTGCATGGGAATTTTGGGCAGCATATAGGGCTCCGCCTGGATCTGAAGCTGGTAGTAAGTATCGCCGGAGGGGGAGGTCCTGGGGTCCGGGTTGAGAGCTTCCAGTTCCTCTAATGTGATTCCAAGCCGGTCAGCAAGTTCCTGAAGTGTCCCGCTCCAGCTTCCCAATCGCAACACCAGCCCCTCTTCCGGCCAGTTGACTCCCTCCCAAAGGGTGAGTTCCCAGGGCTCAAAGGAACAGCTGTAATTCTCAATGGGGAGCATCGCCTCCCATTCCGCCAGAGAGAAGGGTTCGGGGGATTGGGAGGGGACCGACGTGGAGGCAGGCTCT
>CALXEN010000012.1 GCA_944387325.1 uncultured Clostridia bacterium
TTTACCACCGCTCAGCGGCGGACTGTGCAGCAAACACTGGAACATTTTGAATTTCCTGCCGACGAGGCGGCCCAGAATCTCTTCCTGGAAATCGAGGAGAAAATCTGGGAGGAGTTCAACCAGGGAAAAATCAAAAAGGAGAAACTCCTCACCGAGCGGTTTACCCGGTTCTTCCGTCAGATCGGACGGGAGGCGGACCCCCGGGTTATGAATGAATATTACCTGGCAGTCCTGTCTCATCATCCGGAACCCGTTCCGGGGGCAGATGTATTCCTGAAGACTGTGTCCGAGGTGGCTCCCCTGGCGGTTCTGACCAACGGATTGGAGGGAGTGCAGATTCCACGGATCCGAATGTCCGGCCTGGGACGATACCTGGATGACGTTCTCATCAGCGAGAAGGTGGGGATCGCAAAACCCAACCCCAAGCTCTTTGATCTGGCTCTGAAACGGCTGGGCGTGGAGAACAAACGCCGGGTGCTGGTAGTAGGGGACAGCCTCACCGCTGATATCAAGGGAGGCAATGCTGCCGGTCTGGATACCTGTTGGATCAATCCTGCCGGCCAGCCCAACGATACCGGGATACAGCCCACCTATACCGTGACCTGCCTGGAGGAGATCCTTCCCATTGTCATGGAGCCGGAGGAGCTGGAGGCCATGAAGGAACCCAACAAGAAACATCAGAACGACTTGCTCTGAGATCAAGAACCGCCTGATTCCGGTTAGGCGGTTCTTTTTGGTAAAGAAGGAATGGGATCAACTATGCTGATTCAACTGCAACAACTGGGAAAAAACTTCGGTGAAACCGTCATCTTTCGGGATGTTACCCTGGGGGTGGAGGCAGGAGAGCGGATCGGGATCGTGGGCCAGAACGGCACCGGCAAGACCACCCTGCTGAAAACCATCTGCGGGGAATACCAGCCCGACGAGGGCACGCTCACCTTTGGGGAAGGGGCAGTGCTGGGTTATCTGGCCCAGAACAGCCGGTTGGATCCCACCCGGGATGTTTATGAAGAGATGAAAACAGTCTACTCCCCCTGCCTGGAGGCTATGGCTGAGATGACAGTGCTGGAAAAAAAGCTGGCCCAGGCTCCGGATCAGCCGGACCTCCTGGCCCGGCACGGTCAGCTCACCGCCATCATCGACTCCATGGACGGGTACCATATGGATGTGGAAATCAAAAAGATCCTCAGCGGTATGGATTTTCCTCCCGAGACCTATGAAAAAAAGGTGGCAGTCCTCTCCGGGGGGGAGTATACCCGGCTCCGGCTGGCTCGTCTTCTTCTTCAGAAGCCGGATATTCTCGTACTGGATGAGCCTACCAACCATCTGGACTTTACCACCATGGAATGGCTGGAAGGATACCTGAAGGGGTATAAGGGGGCAGTCCTGGTTGTCAGCCATGACCGGTATTTTCTGGACGCTGTCTCCACCCGGATCTGGGAAGTGGAAAACCAGAAGGTGACCTCCTACAAAGGAAACTTTTCCGCCTACCTGCCCCAAAAGGAAATGGCGGTGGAGTATCAGCAAAAGCAGCACGATGCAGATGTGGCCAAGGCAGCCAAGCTGCAGGATTATATCGACCGGAACCTGGTCCGGGCATCCACCACCAAAATGGCCCAGAGCCGCCGAAAACAGCTGGAGAAGATGGAAATCACCGAGGCTCCCAAAACCACGGTGACCTCCATGAATTTCCGGTTTGAGTTTGACATCACTCCCTACAATGAGCTGATCACCATCAAGGACCTTTCCATCCGGATGGGAGACAGGGTGCTACTGGAACCCTTCAGCCTTCAGATTTTCCGGGGCGACCGCCTGGTGATCGCTGGACCCAACGGGGCAGGGAAGTCCACCCTCCTTCAGGTGCTGGACGGAAAACGCCGCCCCAGCGGCGGATTGGTGCGGCTGGGCGCTGGCGCCCGGTACAGCATTTTTGAACAGCAACAGCTTCGCCGTGGGGAGGGCCGGGTCATCGATGCCATCTGGAACCGATATCCTCGGTTTACAGAGCTGGAGGTACGCAGCCATCTGGCCCGGTTTGCCTTCCGGGGAGAGGATGTATTCCAGCCCTGTGCCAACCTGTCCGGTGGGGAATTGGCCCGGCTGCGGTTTGCCGAGATAGAATTGGAACGGCCCAATCTTCTCTTCCTGGACGAACCCACCAACCATCTGGACATCTTTGCCCGGGAGAGCCTGACCCAGGCTTTGGCCGCTTATGAGGGAACCTTGGTCATGGTCACCCATGACCGGTATCTGATGGAACAGCTGGGCTGCCCCATCCTTTACCTGGAAAACGGAAAGGCCACACTGTACCCAAGCTATGAAAAGATGATGGGACGTGATTTCGCACCGGCTCCTCATCCGGCGGTATCCCAGGAAGCCGCCAAGTCTTCCGGCGGCTACGGGAAGGAACAGCGCCGCCGCCGTGCGGAGGTTAGAAACCGTCTGCGGGAGATCGAGGCTCAGGTAGAGGAATGGTCTGCCCATGTAGTAGAGCTGGAAAACCAGTTGAACGACCCGGAAATTGTCCGGGACCACCTGAAACTGCGGGACAAATGCGACGAGCTGGAGGATGCCCGCTTCCATCAGGATGAGCTGTTTGCCCAGTGGGAGCAGCTTCTGGAAGAGCAGGAGCAGATGGAGCAGGAAGATTAAACGCCCTACATTTGAGAAAACTGTTGTTAATTCCCGGCGTTAATGGTATAATGGAAAACGTAAGAAACTGTGTCCCTGGGTGACACCAGTAATAGGATTGGAGGAACCAAGCATGGATATGGAGCGTTCTCAGCTGTCTGGGGGCAGCCTGCAGATTTCTACCGAGGTCCTGGTCAAGATCGCACGACTGGCCGCACTGGAGGTAAGCGGGATCGCCCGGGTGGAAGCGGAACCCAAACCTCTGCCCAAAGCAAATCTGCAGCGCCCGGTCACTGTGGTGATGAAGGACGGCATTGCAGAGATCACCATCCGGCTGTATGTAAAATATGACTGCGCCGTTCGCACCGCTTGTGCCAAGGTGCAGGAGAATATCAAGAATACCATCCAGAATATGACCGGCATCACCGTGTCCAAGGTCAATATTGTGGTGGTTGGTCTTGGGGACGAGGCCGAGACAGAGGAATAAAAGAGGAAAAAAATGGGAGAAAAGCTACAACGTCGTCAAAGCCGGGAAAATGCTTTCCTGGTTCTGTTCTCCTCTGCCTTTGGAGGGGAGGATATTCGGGAATCCATTGCCCTCAGCCGGGAGATGGAGGAATTCGCCCTGGATGACTTCGGGGAGAAAACGGTGCTGGATTACCAGGCCCATGCTCAGCAGATCGACCAGATGATCCGGGAGCGGCT
>CALXEN010000013.1 GCA_944387325.1 uncultured Clostridia bacterium
CCTACCTTTTCCTGGAGGGACTTACCGACGGAGCGGTGGCCTGCGGCCTGCCCCGGGCCAAGGCCCGCCCTTCCGCCGCCCAGATGCTGGCCGGGGCCGCTGCCCTGGCCCTGGAAAGCGGGAAGCACACCGGCCCGCTGCAGGACGAGCTGTGCAGCCCCGGGGGGAGCACCATTGAAGGGGTGCGGCTGCTGGAGCAGCGGGGGCTGCGGAGCGACGCCATGGACGCCGTCCGCACCGCCAGCGCCAAGAGCGCTACCCTGGGCCAGAAGAAATGAGTTCCCTGCTGGACGCTCTGGAGGCCCACAGCCGCACCGGCCCCCAACCCCTTCATATGCCGGGACACAAGCGCCACGGCCTGGACCCCCGGCTCCCCTATTCCCTGGACATCACCGAGATCCAGGGCTTTGACGATCTCCACCATCCCCAGGGTATTTTAAAAGAGGGGATGGACCGGGCCGCCGCCCTCTGGGGAGCCCAGCACAGCTTCTACCTGGTAGGGGGAAGCACTGTGGGGATCCTGGCCTGCGTCCGGGCAGTCTCCCGGCCGGGGGAGCGGGTGCTGATGGCCCGGAACTGCCATAAATCCGTCTACCACGCCCTGGAGCTCTGCGGCCTGGAACCCCACTACCTCCTTCCCTCCTGGGAGGCGGAATGGGGCGTTTGGGGCAGCCTGCCCCCCCAGGCCCTGGAGGCGGGGTTTGCCGCCTGTCCCGAAGCCCGGCTGGTGATCCTCACCAGCCCCACCTATGAGGGAGTGCTGTCGGATATTCCCGCCCTGGCCCAGGTGGCCCACGCCCACGGAGCCCTGCTACTGGCGGACGAGGCCCACGGGGCCCACCTGGAACGGGGGGCGGTGGCGGGCGGGGCAGACCTGGTGGTCCAGAGTCTCCACAAGACCCTGCCCAGCCTGACCCAGACCGCCCTCTGCCACTGCCGGAAGGAACTGGCCCCCCGGGTGGCCCGGGAGCTGAACGTCTTTGAGACCAGCAGCCCCAGCTACCCCCTCATGGCCTCCATCCAGCTCTGCGTGGACTGGCTGGAGAGGGAAGGCCCGGCAGCCCGGGAGGCTTTTTCCCGGCGGCTGGAAAAACTGGACCGGCTGAAGCTGGCGCACCTGAAAATTTTCTGCCACGGGGAGGACGGGCTCCACGGCTTTTTCGGCCACGACCCTGGAAAGCTGCTGGTCCGGGGAGGCTGCGCCGGCCCCCGGCTGGCCCGGCTCCTCCGGGAGAGGGGGCTGGAGCCGGAGATGGTCACCCCCCGCAGCGTCCTCCTTATGACCACCTTATGCGATACAAACAGGGACTTTGCCCGGCTAGGGCAGGTGCTGCAAGAGCTGGACGGGCTGACCGGCCCTGCCGACCCCTCTCCCCTGGCCTGCCCCGCCCTGCCTCCCCGGCGGATGGGAGCCCTGGATGCCCTCAACGCTCCCGGGGAGGAGCTTCCCCTGGAAGAGGGAGTGGGCCGGGTGTCCGGAGAATACCTCTGGGCCTATCCCCCCGGCATCCCGCTCCTGGTGCCCGGGGAGGAGATCACCCCCCAGGTGCTGGAGCTGATCCGGGCCTATGGGGAGGTGGAGCTGATCTCCACCTGGGACCGGCTGCCCCGGATCCGGGTGGTGCAGCCGACCTGAACGGGAGCGTCCGGGCTCCGGCATTTTCCCCCGCCCGATTGACACCGGCGGTTTTTGTGCTATACTGGAATTATTAAAAGCCCGTTCTGCCCTGCGGCGGAAGGGGATGAACCTGTAAAGGAGTGTGTCCTATGAACCGTATTCAGACTTTGGAGACCCGTGACCTGTCCGCCAGCGTAAACAACGGCGGCTGCGGCGAGTGCCAGACTTCCTGCCAGTCTGCCTGCAAGACCTCCTGCGGTGTTGCAAACCAGCCCTGCGAGAAGTGCGTTGAGGAATAATCCTTCCAAAGACTCTGCCGTCTTGCTTTGCAAGGCGGCTTTTTCTGTATCCCGGCCAAGGAGGTGAGGGAGATGGAGAAGGTCCCAGTGATCTTCCACTGTGACTGCAACAATTTTTTTGCCAGCGTGGAACTGCTGGAGCACCCGGAACTGCGGGAGCTGCCGGTGGCGGTATGCGGGGACCCGGAGGGCCGCCACGGCATCGTCCTGGCCAAAAACGAAGCCGCCAAAGCCTATGGCATCCAGACCGCCGAGACCATCTGGCAGGCCAAAAAGAAATGCCCCGGCCTGCGGCTCCTGCCGCCCCACCGGGACCGGTATCGACATTTTAGTAAAATTATCAACGAAATATACCAAAAGTATACAGATCGGGTGGAACCATTCGGCATTGACGAGAGCTGGATGGACGTGACCGGCACCTGGGCCATCTTTGAAAAGAGTCCCAAGGCCCTGGCGGACCGGCTCCGCCGGGAGGTGCAGACCGCCACCGGGCTGACCATCAGCGTAGGGGTCAGCTTTACCAAGGTGCTGGCCAAGCTGGGAAGCGATTACAAGAAGCCCAACGCCACCACCGTCTTCGGGCCCGGGGACTGGCAGGAGAGGGTGTATCCCCTGCCGGTGGGGAATCTGCTCTATGTGGGGAAGGCCGCCCAGAAGCAGCTGGCCCTGTTGGGGATCACCACCATCGGCCAGCTGGCCCAGGCGGACCCGGCCATGCTGGAGCATTCCCTGGGAAAGCTGGGGGCCGATCTGAGCCGGAGCGCCCGGGGCCAGGACACCGACCCAGTGCGGCTGGTGGGTGACCGGGACCCGGTGAAGAGCGTGGGGAACGGCCTGACCTTCCGAAAAAATCTTACCACCGCCCAGGAGATTCGCAGCGGCCTCTGGGCCCTCTGCGACCAGGTGGCCACCCGGCTGCGGAAGCACGGGCTCTGGGCCGGGGCGGTCCAGCTGACCATCCGGGACGCCAACCTGAAAACCATCCAGCGGCAGATGCAGCTCCCCTTCAGTACCCAGCTGTCCAAGGAACTGGTAAAATATTCCTGGGAGCTGCTCCAGGCCCACTGGCGGGTGGGAGTGCCCATCCGGATGCTCACCGTCACCGCCCTGAACCTGAGCGACCAGCCCTTCGCCTGCCAGACCAGCCTGTTCGAGGACGCCCCCCAGCCTGACCAAAAGCGGGCCAGCCTGGAGAAAAGCCTGGACGCCATCCGGGCCAAGTACGGAAAGCGGTCCATTGGGATGGGGAGCCGTCTGGGGAACGATCTGGGCCTGGAGGGGCTGGAAATGGACCTGGAGGAGCAGGAGGATTAGTCCCTTGCGGGAAGCGGGATTCTCTGGTATAATGGCATAGATTTTGACGAATGAGGAGCACTCCAATGATTCATGCCTATAAGTTGAATGGATATAATATTATACTAGATGTATTTTCCGGCAGCGTACATCTGGTGGACGAGGTGGCCTATGACGCCATCACCCTCTATGAGGAGAAGCCCAAGGAGGAGATCATCTCCCTGCTGCTGGACCGGTACAAGGACCGGGAGGATGTGACCCGGGAGGACCTGGAAGGCTGCTTTGAGGACATCGAGGCCCTGAAGGCCCAGGGGAAGCTGTTTACCCGGGACGCCTACGAAGGGAAAGCCTTTGATTTCAAGAACCGGAACCCGGCCATCAAGGCCCTTTGCCTCCATGTGGCCCACACCTGCAACCTGAACTGCGACTACTGTTTTGCCGCCCAGGGAAAATTCCACGGGGAGAACGGCCTCATGTCCTTTGCGGTGGGGAAACGGGCCCTGGATTTCCTGGTGGAGCACTCCGGCAGCCACCGGAACCTGGAGGTGGACTTCTTTGGGGGAGAGCCCCTTATGAACTGGCAGGTCTGCAAGGATCTGGTGAACTACGCCCGGAGCATTGAGCAGGAGAAGGGGAAGAACTTCCGGTTCACCCTGACCACCAACGGGATGCTCATTGATGACGACGTCATCGACTTTGTAAACCGGGAGATGCACAACGTGGTGCTGAGCCTGGACGGTCGGAAGGAGGTCCACGACAAGAAGCGGTGCACCATCACCGGCCAGGGCAGCTATGACATCATCCTCCCCAAGTTCAAAAAGCTGGTGGAGGCCCGGGGCGGGAAGGGCTACTATATGCGGGGCACCTTCACCCACGACAACACCAACTTTACCAAGGACATCTTCCACATGGCAGACCTGGGCTTCACCGAGCTCTCCATGGAGCCGGTGGTTTGCAGCCCCGAGGATCCCTACGCCCTGACCCGGGAGGACCTGCCGGTCCTCATGGAGCAGTACGAGATCCTGGCCAAGGAGATGATCCGACGGAAGAAGGAGGGCCGTCCCTTCACCTTCTACCACTACATTCTGGACCTGGCCCACGGCCCCTGCATCTACAAGCGGATCTCGGGCTGCGGTTCCGGCACCGAGTATATGGCCGTCACCCCCTGGGGGGACCTGTACCCCTGCCACCAGTTTGTGGGGGATGAGCGGTACAAGCTGGGAGACATCTGGAAGGGAGTCACCAACCACGCCCGCCAGAATGAGTTCAAGCTCTGCAACGCCTACGCCCGGACCGAGTGCCGGGACTGCTGGGCCAAGCTCTATTGCAGCGGCGGCTGCGCC
>CALXEN010000014.1 GCA_944387325.1 uncultured Clostridia bacterium
GGATGCCGTGGACGCACTGCATGTGAGGCACACGGCGGAAGGGCCCCATGATATCCTCCCCCGGGACGGCCAGCGGGCCGTACTGCAGTTCCCCCTTCAGGGAAAAGCCCGGCTCTTCTACCGCCAGATACACCCCGTCCTTGGAAAACCAGCTCTCCCCCAGCCGCAGCTCCACCCCATCTCTCCACCGGGAAAAGGCCCCAATGGGATAGGAAATCATCCGGCTCTCCCAGGGGGTAATGACCTGGAGGGATGCGCTCCAGTCCCCTTTCCGCTCCCGGTGAACGGCTGGAATGAGGGCCAGACCGCCCTCCTCTCCCTGGTGCTTGAAATACCAGCCTTCAAAATAAGCGCCCCGCCCAGAGGGCAGCGGTTTTTCTTCCATACGTCTCTCTCCCCGTGTTCTCTCTCAGGGGATAGTATGGATTTTGGATGCTCGGGTTATTCCATGGTTCGTTTCCGCTTCAAAATCGAAACGCTCAGCCCCAGCCGCCGATAAACAGCGGTTTGTCTTCCAGCTCCCGGACCACAAACACCTCATAGAGCCGGCTGAGAACATCCCAGGTGGAGCGGTCCAAGGTGCCCGTCTGGGGCAGGCCCGCCGCCTTTTGCAGCCAGCGCACATTTTCCGCTGAAGCACTGGAGTGGATTCCGTCGGCCGGGTGGGAAACGATGCCCTCCAGCTGCCGGGAGAGGATTTGAAACATGGTCTGGGGCAGCACCATATATTCCCGCTCCTGGCCCTCCTGAACGGTAGTCCCCTCGGAGGGGAAGAGCTGGGTGGGACGGGTATCCCCCGTCCGGCCCTCCAGCGCTGCCCAGCGGTCCCGGATGGCATCCCAGGTCTCCCGGTTCACCACCCCCGTTACCGGCAATCCAAAGGACTTTTGAAAGCGCATCACCGCCTCCAGTGTCCGCTCTCCAAACACCCCGTCCACCATGATGTGCAGCAGCTCCGGATACCCCTGGGCCAACTGGCTGAGCATATACTGAAGGCCCGCCACCGGCCTGGACAGCAGCTCCCGCTCCGTCAGTTCCTGCCTGGTCATACTTCCGTTCATACCATTTCCTCCCTCTGCCTGGTTGTGTTCTGGTCCCGCTGGCCCAGGTGCAGATCCTCCCC
This sequence comes from uncultured Clostridia bacterium, assembly GCA_944387325.1. Lineage (GTDB taxonomy): Bacteria > Bacillota > Clostridia > Oscillospirales > Ruminococcaceae > CALXEN01. The sequence goes on from CALXEN010000014.1 coordinate 1,124, forward strand.
CGGAAACTGTCCGATTCTGGGGGTTTTGGAAAAGTCCTGCTCCTTCTCCGGCTGTCCGCCGCCCATCACCGCAACGGCATCGCTGCCCAGAGTCTGGGCGCGCACCGTGTCCCGGCGAAGAAAATATTCCGCCCGGACAAAGCTGTCGTAGATGGAGTTCCAGGTCTGCTCGTTTACCACGCCGTCGGGGGTAAGACCCGCCAGGTGCTGATATTCCCGCACCGCCCGGGCGGTCACCGGGCCGAAGATGCCGTCCATGGCCGGAGCCTGTATGCTCACATCAAATTCGGCCAGCAGAGAGAGCATATATTGCAGCACCTCTACCTCTCCGCCCTGGTCTCCCTGGCGCAGCACCCCGGGAAACTGAAACTGCACGGCGATGAAGGTTTGACCCTTGCTCACCAGCTCGGAAAGCTGCATGACCCCCACATAGAGGTACACCAGCTTATACCAGGTGGCCTTACCCACAATGCCGTCGGGGGTGAGGTGGAAAATCCGCTGGAAGGTCTTGACCGCTTCCAGAGTTGCCTCGTTAAACACGCCTGTGGCAGGGTAGACCTTTGGGATGGCGGGATAGTTCTGGGAGATGCGGTTGAGCATGGCCTGAACGATCACCACATCGGGCCCTGTATCCCCCAGGCGCAGGGCTTTGCCCGGGTAGGAGAGGGACAGGTCCTTCACTGGGGCGTCCACCACCAGCTCAATGTCGTCTCCGTAGTAGCTTTTGAGGATCTCCACTGAGTTATAGCCCTCCTGGGCCAGATACTGGCTGCCCCACTGGGACAGGCCGTCGCAGGTGGAAGTGGTGCCGTTGCAGAACTTGGCAGCCAGTGGCTCAATAAAGCCTTGGCGGCGGATGTAGTCATTGAAAATTTCGTCCACAATCCGGCTGATGTTTTCAAAGATGTTCTGTCCCCGGATAAATTTTTGGTCGTACTGGGTGGTAGAGGTGATCTGAAAGTCATAGCCCCGGCTGGGGTAAAATTCCGTATACACCCGGTTGAGAGCAAAGGAGATGATGGCCAGCACATTGGCCCGGATGGCTGAGGGCTCCCAGGTGGGGTAAATCTCGCTGGAGGCCACGTTTTTCACATATTCCGGAAACTCCACCGTCACATTTTCCGCCCACTGGTCGGGAAGGCCCAGGTGCACGGTGATGGTCCGGGGGACATAGGGAAGTATTTCTGCCATGGCCCACCTCACAAGCTCTGGGGCGGGATCTCCCGCACATCCAGGTGCTGCAGGCTGTTCTGCCCCCGGGGCAGGGGAATCAGCTCCATATCCTGCACCGTTTCCACTCCCGGGAAAATCTGGACGCCTTCCGCCTCCAGCATGGTGTAGCCCGGATGTTCCGCCCACACATTGCACACCGCGAAGGGGGCCTCACTCCCCGCCTGCTGAGGGGCGGTGCTCTCCCCCATCTCCGGCGTGGGAATAGAGATGGTACGCACCTCACCGCTGCGGTCGGTAGCCTGGACGGAG
>CALXEN010000015.1 GCA_944387325.1 uncultured Clostridia bacterium
TATTCCAGCACATTTACCAGCAGGTCCCGGGTGGCGTCCACCGCCACCTCCACCCCCCGGCCGGCCAGCCGGGCCAGGATCTTCTGGTAGGTGTCCCCTGCCAGGCAGGTGGGGATGCTCCCCGCCAGCACCAGCAGGTCCCCGGCGGCCAGACGGTCCAGCTTTTCATAGAGCCGGTCCATGTCCTCCTTAGAGATACGGGGTCCGGTGCCGTTGATCTCGCTCTCCTCCGCCGCCTTGATCTTCACATTGATCCGGGTGATCCCCTGTTCCAGGCGGACAAAATCGGTGCGGATTCCCCGCTCTCGGAGGCCGTCCTCCAGCCAGCGGCCGGTGGGTCCTGCCACAAAGCCCAGGGCGGTGCTCTCGTACCCCAGATTTCCCAGGACGGTGGAGACATTGATTCCCTTGCCTCCGAACTGGTACTCCTCCGCCACCGTCCGGTTTACCTGGCCCAGAGCAAGACTGCCGGGCAGGTGGACCAGATAGTCGATGGCGGGATTGAAGGTGACGGTATAAATCATCCTTATTCCTCCTCTTCCCCTGTATCTTTTTCGCTCTCCTGAATGAGAGCGTAACGGCGGTATTTTTCGTTGGGCAGCCGGTTGGTGACCATAGCCGCATCCGTGAGGGGGCAGATCACCGCCGGGTAGACCTTTCCGAATTTGGAATCGTCCACCAGGAACCAGCTTTCCAGGGCCCGGCCCACAGCCAGGGCTTTCAGGGCGGCCTCCTCCACGTCGGGGGTGGTGAAGCCGCTGTCCAGGGAGACCCCGTTGGCCCCCATGAACGCCTTGGTGAAGTTGTACCGGCTGATGCTGGTCATGGCGGCAGTACCCACAATGGCCTCGGTGTTGGGGCGGATCTGCCCCCCGGGCAGGTAGACCTTGCACCCTTTCTGGGCCAAAAGCCGGGCATGGGCGATGCCGTTGGTCACAAAGGTGGCCCCCAGGGCCGCCCCCTGCAGGGCCTGGGCCAGCTGAAGGGTGGTGCTGCCTGCGTCCAGATAGACGAAATCCTCCGGCCCGATGAGCCCGGCGGCCAGCCGCCCAATCCCCTGCTTCTGGGCCACCGCCTGGTGCTCCTTGGCGGTCATGGATTCCTCCCCGGTGACAAAGGCAGCCTCCGGCAGGGTGGCTCCCCCGTGGACCCGGTTCACCCGGCCCTGCTGGTGGAGAAGCACCAGATCCCGGCGGATGGTGGATTCGCTGGCGTCCAGGGCCTCGCAGAGCTCCTGCACCGTCACCGACCGGCGCTGGGCCAGAATGGCCAGGATATGTTCAAACCGTTCCTCCGCTAACATTCTCTTCTCCTTTCTGTCCTCCCGGGTCCCCTCCCCGGTTTGACTGAATTTGAATTGTCTCTTTTCTTTGACCTTAGAATACCACCAATTTCAGTCACAGTCAACCAATTTCAGTCGAAAAGTTTCACAAAGATGGGGGCTCTTTCTTGTGAGTTCCGCCAATTTCGTTCAATTCCAGTCAACTTCATTCATCCCAAGCCGCAAAAGGCCCCCGGTCCAGGCAGGGCCGGGGGCGAAAGAAAGGAATGGAAATTGGCTGTTACAGCACCAGTGCGTTGACTGCCTCCATGAGGTCCACCACGGCGGAGCGGTCCACCAGGCAGAGGGGGCTGCCGTCCAGCACGGCCAGGCAGTACTGGCCGTCGTACCGGTAGAAGGCCAGGGTCATCTGGGTCACATTCTCATTGTCCAGGGTGAGGGTGAGGGAGATTTCCTCCTTCCCGTCGGGGGATTCCTGGGTGAACTGGCTGGCGGTGAGGGCTTCCAGAGCGGTTTGCAGGTCCGCCGGATCCAGCTCCTCCTCGTTGTAGACCAGCACCCGGTCCTCGTCCTCCCCCTGGGCGGCGAGCTGGTAGGTTGTATCCTCCAGGGTCACCTCCAGAGCGGTGACCTGGTCAAAGCTGGCGGCAAAGAGTTCCTGATGCCGCAGGTCATCCCGGGCAGCGGCCATGAGGGTCTGGTAATCCTCCCCGCTGAGCTTGTAAAGGATGGGAGACTCCCCTACCCGCAGGTAGGCGGTGATCTCCTCCGCCTCCAGCTCCTCCTCGCTGTCCCGCTGGTCCGGGTCCTGGCTCACCGAGAAGGTGAAGGTCTGGGCCTGGGTTTCCTCATCCTCGTCCTCCGTCTCGGGGAGATAGACCACCGAGACCGTCATCTGGGGGTCATCCAGCCCGGTGGACTCCAGGTCTTCCTGGGCGGCGTTATAGGTCAGGTACTCTCCCAGGTCCAGTCCGGAGAGGGCGGAGAGGTAGCTTTCCACCCGGCTGGTATCCAGGGCCAGCCCCTCCTCCTGGACAAAGTAGGCGTCCTCCTCGCAGGCGGTGGAGGTGTTCTCCTCCTGATATGTGGCGGTGTAATCGTCCACCCCGGTGACGGTGAAGGACTGGACGGTGTCAAAATCGGGGATCTCATCGTCCTGGATCATATCCGGCAGGGTGATCTCAAAGGACTCCATGGGGTCGGTCTGGACCAGGTAGACGTTCCCGTCCCCCACCGACACATACCGCTGGGAGTCCATGGCGGAGTAATCCCCCAGCAGGATCTCATAGTCGGTGTCGGCGGTGGAGAGATTGATGGTGCAGACCGGGTCATCCAGGCCGTACTGGCCGTAGTCGGTGACCTCCTCAATGATGAAGGAGGCCCCGAAGGCCCGGAACTGCTCCAACAGGTCGGCTACCTTTTCCTGGTCTACCGGGAAGGCGGCGTCCTCGTCGCAGACCCAGCTTTCCTCCTTGGTAAAGGAGAGGCTGGTGTCCTCGTAGCTCCAGGAGAGGCTTTCCACCGTGTCCGGGTCGATCTCCAGCACGATCTCGTCGGTGTTGGCGATCCGCTCGGTCTCCTCCTGGTAGTGGATGACCCCCACGGCGGCCAGGCAAACCACCGCCAGGACCCCCAGCAAAATATAGATCCGTTTAGCCCGCTTCATTCTGCTTCCTCCTTCTGTGCAGGATCACGGCGGTGCCCAGCCCCAGGTAGCCCAGGGGGAATACCCCGATCATGAGCACCTTCAGCAGGGAGGCGGTGGATCCGCTGATGGTCAGATAATTGTAATTGAGGGATTTGCTCCGGATGGCCATGGCTTCCCGCTCCCCTACCAGGGAGGAGAGGGCGTTCATGGCCAGGTCCCCGTTGGAGCCGGAGGACCAGGCGTTGTACATATCCTCCAGGAACTGGGAGGAGGAAAACCAGATGATCTGGCCCTCATTGCCGCAGTCGATGGAGACCGCCAGGGCGAAGGGCCCGTCGATGTCCCCCTCCTCCTTCTCGTAGGTGGTCAGGTCATACCCGGCCACCTTGCAGAAGGCGGTGTCGGAGGTGGTCATGAGGGAGGTGACGGCGCTGTCCGCACCGGACACATCCAGGCCCTGGGCCACCGGCATATTCACATAATAGTTTTCCTCAATGAGGGGGTCGGTGATGTCGCTGCTGGCCAGATCCGGGAGGAGCAGGTAGGGCTGGTAGGTGTAATGCTCCCGGTCCTCCTCCACCACGACCCCTTCACAGACCTCCACTCCGTAGTCGGACAGGAGGGTATTCAGATTCTCCAGGGCGGTGGAGTCCTGGGTGGGGCCCGCAATGACCATCAATTTTCCCCCGGACTGGGTGTATTCCCGGAGCATCTCCGCCTCCTGCTGTGACAGGTCGGAGGTGGGGGCGTAGATGAGGATGACGTCCGCTTCCTCCGGGATCTCATCCACCGTCAGCAGGGAGAGGGACTGAGTCTCCATGTTCTCCTTCTCGATCTGGTCGGCAATGGTGGCGGGTAGCTTGCTCTCCCCGTGGCCTTCCAGAAGATAGAGCTGGGGCAGTTCCTCGGTGACCACATAGTCGATGGCCGAGGTGATGGCCCCCTCACCGTCGAAGGAGGTGGTGTAGGAGTAGGAGTACATATCCGCCTCCTGGAGGTAGATATCGTCATACCCGATATACCGGTACCGGTCCCCGCATTCCACCACCAGGCTGTTGTTCTGGACCGTCTCATCGGTGTACTGCTGGGCGAAGGTGGGGTAGACGTCCGGGTTCTTCTTTACCACCTGGATGTGGTTGGAGAGGCTTTCATACTTGCTGAGTAGGTTTTCAATGACGTTGTCCTCCTCCCCGGACTGAACGATCCAATAGATGGTCACGTCCTCCTGGAGGGCGTTCATGGCCAGGTCCCCGTTGGAGCCGGAGGACCAGGCGTTGTACATATC
>CALXEN010000016.1 GCA_944387325.1 uncultured Clostridia bacterium
TTCCCTGGTTGAACTCCTCCCAGATTTTCTCCTCGATTTCCAGGAAGAGATTCTGGGCCGCCTCGTCGGCAGGAAATTCAAAATGTTCCAGTGTTTGCTGCACAGTCCGCCGCTGAGCGGTGGTAAAGTCCAGAATGGTGTCATCGCTGTCCAGCAGCAGGCAATAGTAATTAGCCATAAAAGTGTTGCTCCTGGCTGCCTCTCGAAAGAGGCCAGCCTCTATGATTAGGTTTCACCCGACCGCAGCCACAGCTCAGCCATTCTCCTGGATATTCCCTTCCCCGTCCGTAACGGTGGGTTCAGTGGTGCCCGGGGTTTGGTTGGGGGTGGGGGTAGGAGTAGGCGTGGGTGTAGGGGTAGGTGTTGGCGTGGGGGTGGGGGTGGGGGTAGGCGTAGGAGTGGGCGTAGGTGTAGGAGTAGGCGTAGGCTGATTGACAGCCACTTTGCACTCTGCCTTGGCTGTCACATTATTTACCTCGATGGTTGCGGTGATGGTAACGCTGCTCTCGGTACCGCCGGTAAAGGTGTAGGTGGCACCGCTGCCCACCTTCACACCGCCGACCACCCAAGCCACATTGGCGGTGTCATAGCTCTTTCCATCCACATAAACAGCAGCCGAAAGGTTGACCGATTCTCCCTTGTTAATGGTCACGCTGGTCTGGCTGAGAGTGATGGAGACCTCCGTCTTATTGAACATGGCAGTCACCGACAGATTCTTGGTGAAGTCCTTGTCCGTGCGGTTAGCAGTGGTTACTCCGTCGCTCCACTTATAGAATACATATCCATCCTTGGGAATGGCAGTAACCGTATAGCTGTCGGAGGCGGTGGCATTAAAGGACATACTGGTGCCACGGTCGGAGCCGTATTCAATATACCCTGCGTCCCCCTCCACATAGTAATTTACCTTGTAGCTGCCGGTAGAAGCAGTAGCGGTGGGAGTAGGTGTTGCGGTGGCCTCCACACTGGCGGGGGCCTCCACCCGGAGGGTATAGGAGCTGTTGGGCCGGCGGTCCTCAGACTCATAAATGTGGGTGGCGTAATAGTTATAGAGTGCCTTAAGGCCCTCCATATTCATATGGATGTCACTCTTATCAAAGTACTCACTCTTGCCGAAGCCGTTGCTCCCCTTGAGGACCTCGGAAGTGTTCAGGAAGGGATAGCCCTCCTCCTCACACATTTCCAGAAGCTCCTTATTAAACTGGTCAATGACCAGCTGAGCCATGTTGGGATAATTGGAGTGGTCGGTGGGGATGGGAGGGATGGCAGCCACCAGAATATCCGCATAAGGATAGCTCATCTCCATGGCAGAAAGAGCGCTCTTATAGTAGTCAATGAACTCCACCACATTCATGCTGCCGTCCGCATTGTTGGTGCCCAGGCAGACGATGATCTGCCGGGGAGTGAACAGGGGCAGGGCTTTGGCGATGGTGTAGGCCATTCCCTCCGGATACTCAAAGTAGAGGAATGCATCCGAGGTGACCTGGCGAATCCCGATTCCAACCTTGGCAGCGGTCCACTGGAAATCAATGAGACCATATTCCTGCATCCGAACCGTGTTGGAGTCCCCCACAAATAGGACGTCTTTCAAAGCGTCCTCATTGGCCTCGCCACTTTCAGGGATAATGGCACTGCTTTCCTCGTCAATCACATAAGCATCAATGCTATACTCCTCATTGATGACCTCTTCGGGCTCGCCGCCGGAGCTCTTTACCACTGTCACAACAGCGGCAATCGTCACGGTCAACAAAACGATACAAGCCACAAGAACGATGGTGGCTTTTTTCTGAAGGTCTCCCCAGGACTTAAAACTTGAAATTGGATTTCCCATAGTGTTTCCCTTTCCGTTAATTGGCAGAAATGATGTAATCCAAAACTTCCCGACAGCTGTTGGCAAAAGCCACCGGATGGTAGGGTTCCAGTTCTCCGGGACTGGCGTATCCATAAAGAGCCCCTAAGGCCGGAAGGCCACAGTTCCTGGCTCCCTCCATATCATCCCGGCGGTCTCCCACCATCAACACTCCCTCCCGGGAGTCCAGCTGATCCAATACCAGCCGGATGACCGCCGTCTTGTTATCCACCGACTGGTCTATGCTGGCACCGCCCACAACAGTGAAGTAGGGGCGAATTCCCAGCTCCTCCAGAATGGGGGTGACCACCGACACCGGTTTACAGGTTGCTGTACAAAGAGTATACCCCGCCGTGTACAATTCCTGCAGCAGTTCTTTGCAGCCGGGAAACAGAGTGCACTCGTGCTGTCCCACCTGAGCATACTGGCGGCGGTACAGCTCCACTGCCTCCTCCACCTTTTCCACCGTATCAAAATGGTTGGAAAAGCTCTTTCGAAGAGGCGGCCCGAGATACTGATTCAAATCAATCCCTGCAGGGTCCACTCCCATAGTCCGAAAGGTATATTCCATGGTATGGATAATCCCGGGCTGTGAATGAATCAAAGTCCCGTCCACATCAAAAAGAATGGTGCGAAAGCCGCTCATGGGCAAATGTCCTCCTGCATGGGATAATCACAGGATATTATAGCACAATTCTTCTCAATAGGCAAATCTTCTCTGCCAAAAAAAGGAGTTCCTCCAGATAAAGGAACTCCTTTGGGATGATTATGTCAGCTGAGCATCATTCGGTCATTGGCAAATTCGCTGCCGCTGACCTGTTCAAACTTCACCAAAAGATCGCTTACCTTCAGCTTGGACTTTTCCTCGCCCCGCACATCGTAGATGATCCGACCATCATACATCATAATCAGACGGTTGCCGTACTTGATGGCATCCTTCATATTGTGGGTGATCATAAGGGTAGTCAGGTTATGCTCCCGCACGATCTCGTCAGAGAGGGTCAGCACCTTCAGGGCTGTCTTGGGATCCAGTGCCGCAGTATGCTCGTCCAAAAGCAGCAGCTTGGGCTTTTTCAGAGTGGCCATGAGAAGGGTGACCGCCTGACGCTGGCCGCCGGAGAGCAGCCCCACCTTACTGGTGATCCGGTCCTCCAGCCCCAGGTCCAACCGTTTCAGCAGTTCCCGGTAATGCTCCCGTTCCTCTTTTTTGATCCCGGAACGGAGGCCACGGCTCTCACCACGGCGAAACGCCAGCGCCATATTTTCGTCAATTCCCATGGTAGCGGCCGTGCCTGTCATAGGATCCTGGAACACCCGGCCCAGCCAGGCTGCCCGTTTGTGCTCGGACAGCTTGGTCACATCCTGGCCGTCAATAAGGATCTGTCCCTGATCAATGGGCCATACCCCGGCCACGGCGTTGAGCATGGTGGACTTCCCTGCCCCGTTGCCTCCGATAACGGTGACGAAATCTCCGTCCTGCAAGGTAAGATTCAGGCCATTGAGCGCCTTCTTCTCATTGACAGTGCCCACATTAAAGGTTTTGTGTACATTGCGAAGTTCCAGCATTTTAGTTCTCCCCCTTCTTGGCACCAGGACGGCTGAAATACCGTTGCTTCCAGTAAGGAATGGCCAGGAACACCGCCACCAGCAGAGCGGTCAGGAGCTTGAGCAGGTCGGTGTCTACCTTGAGCCAGATGACGACCTGGAGCACGATATAGTAGACGATGGAGCCCGCCCCCACCGTGGCCAGCTTGTAGGCAAAGTTCTGGCAGATCTTTCCGAACAGTGCCTCGCCGATGATGACCGCAGCCAGACCGATGACGATGGCACCACGGCCCATCTGCACATCGGCAAATCCCTGATACTGGGCCAGCAGCGCCCCGGACAGGCCAACCAATCCGTTGGAGAGCATAAGTCCCAGCACCACACAGACCTTGGTGTTGATGCCCTGGGCCCGTGCCATCTGCTGGTTGCAGCCGGTAGCACGCATACTGCACCCCAGTTCAGTGCCGAAGAACCAGTAGAGGATCCCGATGATGGCGGCAATGAAAATCAGTACCACCAGGATGGTATTCCGGTAGAAAGGCACGTCCTTAATGTACCGCAGGGAGACCAGCAGCGGGAACCGGTCCACATTGATGGCCTGGTTCGCCTTCCCCATGATCTTCAGATTAACGGAATACAGCGCCAGCTGGGTAAGGATACTGGAAAGGATGGCCGGAATTCCCATGAAAGTATGGAAGATCCCGGTGGCAAGCCCGGCCAGCATCCCGGCCACAAAGGCTGCGATCAGGCAGAGCCAGGTATTATATCCGGCAAGCATCAGCATGATAAAGGTGGCGCCGCCGGTGCAGAGGGTGCCATCCACCGTCAGGTCGGCAATGTCCAGGACCCGGTACGTAATGTAAACCCCGATGGCCATAATGCCCCAGATCAGCCCCTGGGCTGCGGCGCTGGGCAGAGCGCCAATGAGGTGTGAGATATTCGGCATAAACTTCCTTCTCTCTTTCGCTCGGTATCTTTATCGCTTTAAAGCAGCAGCGATAACGGTTCTATTATATAGAAAAGCGGCGGAAAGTGCAAGGCCTTTCCGCCGCTTTTTGCAAAATTATGAGAGATCACTCAATGGCTACGTAACCTTCGGGGACCTCAATGCCCAGAGCCTCACAGTTGGTGGGGTTGTACTTCTGGGTGAACTGGGGAGCATACTCGATGGGCATCTCGCTCACGTTGGATTCCCCGGTCAGGATCTTAACGGCCATGTTGCCGGTGGCAACGCCCAGATCGTAGTAGCTGATGGAGAGGGTGGCCACACCGCAGCCGGCGCAGATCCCTTCCTCGCCGGCGATGACGGGCACTTCGGCGGGCAGGCAGATGTTGTTGATGATCTCGGTGTTGCTGGCAACGGTGTTGTCGGTGGGCACATAGATCACGTCGCTGTTGTTGGCGGCGCTGGTGCAGACGGCAGACAGGTCGTCGGCATCGCTGAAAGCGTAGAGCTCACAGGTGTAGCCCATCTCCTCCAGGTAGCCCTTGACGGTGTCGACCTGGTACTGGCTGTTGGCTTCGCCGGAGCAGTAGAGCAGGCCTACGTTCTGGGCTTCGGGGAAGAGTTCCTGAAGCATGGCAGCCTGCTGATCCAGGGGAGCCAGGTCGGAGGTGCCGGAAATGTTGGTGCCTACCAGGCCGTCAAAGTTCTCCAGGCCCAGGGCCACGCCGTACTCGGTGACGGAGGTGCCCAGCACAGGAATGGTATCGGTGCCGGCCTGAGCTGCCTGCAGGGCAGGAGTTGCATTGGCCAGGATCAGATCCACATTCTCGTTCACAAAGCTGGCAATGATGGTGGAGCAGGTGTTGCTGTCGTTCTGGGCATTCTGCTCATCAAATTTGACAGCGTCCTCCCCCAGAGCCTCTACGATAGCATCCTTAAAACCCTGAGTAGCGGCGTCCAGTGCGTCATGCTGAACCAGCTGGCAGATGCCAACCGTGTAAGTAGCGCTAGCAGCGTCGCCCTCTGCCTCTTCGGCTGCGTCAGCAGCAGGAGTGGGTTCGGCAGCATCAGCGTCGGTATCGCTGGCGTCCTGGGTAGAACCACAGGCGACCAGGGTCAGCACCATGCAAAGTGCCAGCACTAAAGCCAAAAGTTTTTTCATGGTTGTTTCCTCCCAAAAATAGTTTCCCAATTTACGGGAACTGGTTTCGGTAAAATCTTTCCCTCGCTTGCGGGGCTCTCTTGCATCCCCCAGAAAAACTTTACTGCACCAAAGTGTATCACAACACAAGCCAAATTTCAACGGCCTTTACAGTTAAAGGTTATAGAATTTTATCCCTTTAAAGTGGTGAATCTGCACAATCTTTTGTGAAGTATTGTAACTGTTTTGTCTTTTCTTGGGATAAAGGATACGAAACAGGAGCCCTCTCTCCCGGGAGAAAGGGCTCCTGTTCCGTGTTTGATTCAGATGGAGATGGTGTTGCAGACCTCCAGCATATAATCATCAATGTCCTTTTTCATGTTCAGAGCTTCATTGATCTCATAGTCCACGACCTTTTCGCCCTTAAGGCATACCACGCGGTTGTAGATTCCCTGATTCAGCAGGTCTACTGCATAATAGCCCATGTAGGACGCTACCACACGGTCCCGCAGAGTGGGAGAACCGCCCCGCTGCACATGGCCCAAAATGGTAGCACGGGAGTCGACCCCGGTAGCCGCCTGAATGGCGTTTGCCAGATCCTGGGCAGGGACCACTCCCTCGGACACAATGACGATGAAGTGTTTTTTGCCGCTGAGCTGGGTGCGGGCCATCTTATCCAGAATATCCCGCTGGAAATCAAATTCCCGCTCGGGGAGGAGGACCGCCATAGCGCCGGTGGCAATACCCACATTCAGGGCCAAGTAACCGGCGTTATGTCCCATGACTTCCACTACGCTGCAACGGTCATGGCTCTGGGTGGTGTCCCGCAGTTTATCGATCATCTCCACAGCGGTGTTCATGGCCGTGTCATAGCCGATGGTGTACTCGGTGCAGGCAATGTCGTTGTCAATGGTGCCGGGGAGGCCGATACAGGGAATCCCCAGATTGGCCAGGGCCTTGGCGCCCATAAAGCTGCCGTCGCCGCCGATGACCACCAAGGCATCGATTCCCATTTCACGGCATTTCTCGTAGCCCTTCTTCTGCCCTTCCTTGGTCTTAAACTCCAGGCATCGGGCAGTATAGAGACAGGTACCGCCCCGATGGATGATCTCAGAAACGCTGCGAAGGTTCATCTCGTAGCATTCTCCGTTGAGCAGGCCGTTGTAGCCTCGCTGCACCCCGATCATACGATAGCCTTTGGCAATGCCCGCACGGACAATGGCCCGTACAGCGGCATTCATCCCAGGGGCATCGCCGCCGCTGGTCAGAACGCCAATGGTTTTAATTTCCTTCTGCGCCATAACGCAAATCCTCCAATCCCCTTAAAAAGCTATAACATTCTCCTTCTGTGTAAAGCTGCGCTTGAAAAACATCCGCAGCACCCTTATTATAGCAATCGGCTGTTGTTTTGTCAAAAATTTCACGCTGCTTTTGGCATGGATTTTTCGTTCATCTTATGTGGTTTTGTTGTTGCGGTGGCGGACCACCACGTTTTTATCCCCCAGCAGCTGACGAAGTTCCTGCTCCAGCAGCGGATGCGGAGTGATCCAAAGAGAGCGAGGTGTCAGGGTCCGGGTGTTGGTGTCCTGAAAATAGGCATAGACCGGGGTGGTTCCGTCAAAGATGGCAGCCAGATGGAGAAATTTCTCCCACTGGGGAGATCCTCTTCCCGGCACCCGCAGCCAGTATTCCAGTTCCTTGGCGGTCCCATTGCCGGAGGGGATTCTATCCGGAGGGTGCGCCGGCTGTCCCGGCTGGTAATCCTCCAGGGGCGTTACCGCCTCAGCCAGCAGCTTGGCGGCTTCCTCTTCCCGGCAGGAGACCCTGCCCTGGATCACCACCACCTTATTCTCCCCCAGGACGCCCCGGTACTGAAGATAGATCTTGGGGAAAAGGATCATTTCCATGGTCCCGGTCAGGTCCTCCACGTTCACGAAAGCCATAAGACTGCTGGACTTTGTGGTCATCTGGCGGATCTTTACGACGGTGCAGATGAGGGTGACATTTTTGCCATCGTACTGCCGGGCGTCCTCGCCGATGAGATCGGCGATCCGGGCCGTGGCATACTGCTCGATCTGCGCCCGATATGCGTCCAGGGGATGCCCGGACAGATAAAGGCCGCTGATCTCCTTTTCCATCTGAAGGAGGGTGGCAAGGGGATACTCCTCCAGCTTGGGCAGAACATACTCGTCCCCGGTCTCCTCTTCCGCCCCCAGGGCGGCAAAGAGATCCAGCTGTCCCTCCAGATTTTTTCGGCTGTCATTTTCAATGCTTTTAAGAATGGCTTCCAGATTTTCCAGCATGGCTCTCCGGGTGGCCCCGGTACAGTCCATGGCTCCGCTTTTGATGAGGCTTTCCACCGCCCGCCGGTTCAGTTCTGCCCCATGCATCCTCTTGCAGAAATCATAGAGAGAAGTGTAGGGCTTTTCCTTCCGGCTCTCCACCACGGTGTCGATCAGGTTCCGGCCTACATTCTTGACGGCATTGAGGCCGAACCGGATGTCTTTCCCATCCACTGTGAAGCCCCCCAGGCTGATGTTGATATCGGGGGGGAGGAGCCGAATCCCCAGCCGCTGGCATTCTCCGGAATACTCAATGACCTTGTCGGTGTTGTCCAGCACGCTGGTGAGAAGGGCCGCCATAAATTCACTGGGATAATGGCGCTTCAGATAGGCGGTCTGGAAAGCCACGTAGGCATAGCAGGCCGCATGAGACTTGTTGAAGGCATAGGAAGCAAAGCTGACCATATCATCGTAGATCTCGTTGGCCACCTGTTCCGGGATGCCGTTGGCCACACAGCCGGGGCATTCCCGTCCCGGCTCCTTGCAGCCATAGATGAAGTGGGTCCGCTCCTCCTCCATGACCTTATGCTTTTTCTTGCTCATGGCTCGGCGGACGTTGTCAGCCTGTCCATAGCTGAAACCTGCCAGCTCCCGGCAGATCTGCATGACCTGCTCCTGATAGATCACCACCCCGTTGGTCACATCCACAATATGGGCCATCTGGGGTGTCTTATACCGCACCTTATCAGGCTCCCGGCGGTTCCGGAGGTAGGTGGGGATGGAATCCATGGGGCCCGGCCGGTAAAGGGAGATGAGAGCGATGACATCTTCCAGGTTTTTGGAGTGCATCCCCATGAGCACCTGGGTCATGCCGGTAGATTCCAGCTGAAAGATACCGCTGGTCTCCCCTGCTGCCAGCATCTCGTAGGTCTCCGGATCGTCATAGTCCAGATTTTCAATGGAAAAATCAGGATCCTTTTTCCGGGCCATGACCTCGGTGTCGTGGATGACCGTGAGGGTCCGAAGACCCAGGAAGTCCATTTTCAGAAGGCCCAGTTCCTCGATTTCGATCATGTTGAACTGGGTCACGGGAAGGCCGTCGTTGGTGGCCAGGGGAACATAATCGTTGACCACCTCAGGGGTGATGACCACCCCGGCGGCGTGGGTGGATGCGTGCCGGGGCATCCCCTCCACCTTCTGGGCCGTGTCAATGAGTTCTTTCACCTGGGGGTCGGCGTCGTACAGTTCCTTCAGGTCCGGGGAGATCTCCAGTGCCCGGGCAATGGTCATCTTCAGTTCCATGGGGACCAGCTTGGCGATCCGGTCCACCTCCTGGTAGGGTACCCCCAGCACCCGCCCCACATCCCGGATGGCGTTCCGGGCCGCCATGGTACCGAAGGTGACGATCTGGGCCACATGGTCCCGGCCATACTTCCGGTTCACATAGTCGATGACCTCCTGCCGCCGTTCATAGCAGAAGTCCACGTCAAAGTCGGGCATACTCACCCGCTCCGGATTGAGGAATCGTTCAAAAATTAGATTATACCGCAGAGGGTCGATATTGGTGATCCCCACACAGTAGGCCGCCAGACTGCCGGCGCCGCTTCCCCGCCCGGGGCCCACCGGGATCCCCTGGCTTTTGGCATAGTTGATGAAATCAAAGACGATGAGGTAATAGTTGGTATACCCCATCCGTTTGACCACATCGATCTCATACTGGAGACGTTCCCGCATTTCCCGGGTGACTTTCCCGGGGTACCGCCGCTCCAGTCCCTCCCAGCAGAGTTTCTCAAAATAAGCCTGGTTTTCCATTCCGTCGGGAGCCTTGAAGTAAGGCAGCTTGGTGACCCCGAACTCAAAGTCAAAGTTGCACTGTTCCGCAATTTTATTGGTGTTCTCGCAGGCCTCCGGGGCGATAGCAAAGAGCTGATACATCTCCTCTGTGGATTTGAGATAGAACTCGTCCGTCTCAAACTCCATCCGGTCTGCATCCTGGATGGTCTTCCCCGTCTGGATGCAGGTGAGGATGCTCTGCATCTTGCTGTCTTCCCGGGTGATATAGTGGGCATCGTTGGTGGCTACCAGGGGGATGCCGGTCTCCCGGGAGAGCCGGATGAGCTGGGGCAGGACCTCCTGCTGCTGTTGGATGCCATGGTCCTGGATCTCCAGGTAATAGTTTCCCTGACCAAAAAGCTGGTTATACCACAGGGCGATCTCTTTTGCCCGGTCATAGTTGCCGCTGAGGAGTGCCTGGGGCACTTCCCCCGCCAGGCAGGCGGAACAGCAGATAAGTCCATTATGATGCTGTTCCAGCAGCTGCTTGTCAATGCGGGGCTTGGAATAGAATCCCTCCGTAAATCCTGCGGAGACCAGCTTGAGCAGGTTCCGGTAGCCTGTCTCATTTTTGCAGAGAAGGATGAGATGGTTGTTCCCGTCGATCCTGTTCACCTTGTCAAAGCGGGTGCGGGTAGCCACATAGACCTCACAGCCAATGATGGGCTTGATGCCCGCCGCCTTGGCCGCCTTGTAAAAGGCAACGCATCCGTACATGACCCCGTGGTCAGTGATGGCCACAGCGGTCTGGCCCAGCTCCTTCAGCCGGTCAAACATCCGGTCGATGCGGCAGGCTCCGTCCAGAAGGCTGTATTCGGTATGAACATGGAGGTGGGTAAATTGACGGGTAGTTTCAGACATTTTCTCTCCTTAGGGCGGCAGTGCGGGCCAGTTCCTCCAGCTTTTTCAGCCGGTGGGACAGCCCCGATTTGCTGATGGGCGGATCAAAGCTGTCCGCCAGCTGGGCCAATGTGTACTGGGGATAGGCCAGCCTCTTTTGAGCGGCTTCCTGGAGCGGCTGGGGCAGATCCCCCAAAATCCCCTCCTGTTCCAGCATGAGGATGGCCTGCTGCACCTTTCGGGTGGCATTGTCCCGCTTTAAGTTGTTTGCGTTCTCGCAGTTGTTCAGGCGGTTGTTCTTGTTATTGGTAGACTTGAATATCTTCTGGTCCATCATCATCATGGCGGCATTCTGTGCCCCCATGAATACCAGCAGGTCCTCGATGCACTCGCTGGCCTTGATGTAGACGATGTTGGTCCCCTTCCGCTGGGTGCGGCGGGGGCGGAACTCATGCTCGGCCAGAAGCGCCTCAAAGTCCCGGGAAAGATTGTACCGGTTGGAGATAAACTCCAGCTGGTAGGTCTTTTCCGGATCGGTGATGGTTCCCCCGCAGAGGAAGGCCGCCCCCACAAAGGCCCGGAGACAGCCGCTGCACTGGAGAAGTTGGGAGCGGATCCGCAGGCTGGGCTCGTTTCCGGTGCAGTCCAGCAGCTTCATCATCTTCTCCACCTCCTTTGGATGGGAGATGGAGAATTCATAAATGGCCCCATTGGGCCGCTGCTTGCAGATGAGAGTCCCTTCCACGGCGAAATATCGGAAGGCCTTCAGGGCATATTTTGCCACTTCCTCGGTTTCTGTCTGGAGGACCAACCCCCGGTTATCAAAGTATTTTCCAAAGCAGGCGATGCCATAGCAGGCTGCCAGGCGGCAGCAGGGCTTGCCCACCTTTCGTTTTGTGATCTCTATCTTAGCATTTTGAGAAAAGCTCAAGACGCCTTCTCCTTCCCTGTCCTTTAATTTTTCCGGGATACATCCCGGTGCTGAACGGCCACTGCAAATCCCAGGCTCTGGCAGTATTCGGAGATCTGCCTGGCAAAGGTGATGGACCGGTGTTTTCCGCCGGTGCAGCCCACGGCGATCATAAGTTGGCTCTTCCCTTCCTTGGCATACAGAGGCAGGGAATACTCCAGCAGGCTTTCGTACCGTCGCAGCAATTCCTTGGATTCCGGAAACTGCATTACATAGTCAAAGACTTCCTGGTCCAGGCCGGTCTTGTCCTTGAGAGCCTTGATGTAGAAGGGATTGGGCAGACACCGCACATCGAACACCAGATCTGACTCCTTGGGCAGGCCAAACTTGAAGCCAAAGGAAACCACCGTCACCGCCATGGCGTTCCGGGTCCCCTCCGAGAAGAGATCGCAAATCCGCTCCTTGTGCTGGGAGGTGGAGAGAAGAGAGGTATCAATAATATAGTTCGCCCGTTCAAACAGGGGCCGCAGGATCTCTCTCTCCTTCTTCAGAGCTTTCTCGGTAGAGATTCCCTCACTAATGCTGATGGGATGACGGCGGCGGGTCTCCTTGTACCGCCGCTCCAGCACATCGTCCTGGGCATCCAGGAAAAGGATCTTGTAGTCGATCTTCCGCTGGTCCAGGGCTGCCAGTGCTTCCTCGATCTCCCTGCTGTCCCGGGCGCCCCGCACATCCATGACCACCGCCAGGTTCTCTATGGGATGTTCCGGCTGCACCGCCAGGGAGAGGATGGAGTCCATCAGCCGGGCGGGAATATTGTCCATGCAAAAAAATCCGATATCCTCCAGAGCGTTCACTGCCAGTGATTTCCCTGCACCGGAGATTCCGGTTACGATCAAAAAGCCCATACTTTTCCCTCCCTTTTCCGGCAATTTTTTATTCCACGATCCGAATTTCCCGTTCCAGACGGTATCCGGTTTTTTCCTCTACGATCTGGGCCACAGTTTCGCACAGCTGCACCACATCGGCACAGGTGGCGCCCCCCAGATTTACTACAAAACCACAGTGCTTTTCACTGATGGCCGCTCCTCCGACCCGGTACCCCCGCAGCCCGCAGTCCTGAATCAGGGCACCGGCAAAGGCGCCCACAGGGCGTTTGAAGGTGCTTCCGGCGCTGGGATACTCCAGGGGCTGCTTGGATTTCCGGCTGTCCATCAGCTGCTCCATCCGAGCTTGTATCTCCGCTCCTGATCCCGTTTTGAGCCGGAACAGAGCGCTGAGGATACACCATTCCTTTTTCTGAAAGATGCTGTTGCGGTATCCCATCTCCAGGTCCTGGACAGGCAGAGTCCGGATCTCCCCGTTCCCATCCAGGAAGGTCACCGACACCAGGACGTCCTTCATCTCTCCTCCGTAAGCGCCGGCGTTCATGTAGATGGCACCGCCCACGCTGCCGGGGATTCCATAGGCGAATTCCAAACCGCTAAGTTCCCGGTCCAGAGCGTCCCGGCAAAGGAGGCTAAGGGGCTCGCCAGCCTGACAGACCACCCCTTCCCCCTGGAAGTGTGCCGGTTCATCCAGCCCCCGGGTGGAGACCACTGCTCCACGGAAGCCCTCATCAGAGAAAAGGGTATTGGAGCCGTTTCCCAACAAATAATACCGCACCCCCGCTTCCCGGCAGAGGTTCAGGACCTGCTGCAGCTGCCCCACCGTGCGGGGCACACAGAACAGGTCCGCCGGTCCGCCGATACGAAAGGTGGTGTGCCCAGCCAGAGGATGATTCATCTCAAAAGAGATGTTTTCTTTCTCCAGGGCGTTCTTCAGCAATTCAATTTGGTTCATAATCGGCTCCTGTTGATTCAGTCAGTTTCAGTGCTGGGTGCCCAGAGAAGCGGCGCCCAGTACTCCGGCATCATTGCCCAGGGTGGCGGCCCGGATCTGGGTACGGTTCTCCCCATCCCGGTTATACTCCTCATGGTCTACGATTTCCCGGATGGGTCCCAGGAGCTTCTCGCCCTGGGCAGAAACACCGCCGCCGATGACCACCACCTCGGGCTGGAAGATGTTTACCACAGTAGCGATGCCGCAGGCCACATACTCCACCCAGCGGCGGAAAATGGCGTTAGCAGCCTCATCGCCCCGGTCCATAGCGTCGAAAACCGTTTTCGCTCCCACCTTGTTCAGATCGCCGTCGGCCAGCTTCCACATGATCTGGTCGGGATCCCGCTCCATCACTTCCACGGCATCCTCTGCCAGGGCACGGGAAGATGCATACCGTTCCCAGCAGCCATTCCGGCCGCAGTTACAGGGACGTCCGCCCTTTACAATGACCATGTGGCCCATCTCAGCTCCGGCATAGTTGGAGCCCGCATAGATTTTTCCGTTGATGATGATGCCGCTGCCCACCCCGGTGCCCAGGGTGACCACCACGGCATTATTGGCGCCCTTGGCGGCTCCGGCCATATACTCCCCGTAGGCGGCTGCATTGGCGTCGTTCTCAATGTAGACCGGGCAGCCCAGCAGCGCCTGAAGATTAGGACCCAGATTCCAGTTGTGATACCCGAAGTTCACATTGAATCCCACATGGCCGGTAGCGCTGTTGACGCTTCCGGGGGTACCCACTCCCACCCAAAGAACCTGGGAAAAATCCACCTTGGCCTGGGTGCAGAGGGTACGGCAGAGCTCTGCCATGGAGTTTTCAAGCTCCTGGGCGGGCCGGGGCAGGTTGGTGGCCCAGGTCAGCTTCTGTACAATCTCATAGTCCTGGTTTACCAGGCCCGCAGTCATGGTAGTACCGCCCAGGTCAACGCCGATCATGTAATTCATACTGATTTCCTCCCTTTTTTCTTTATCAGGTTTCAAATGCTGATGTCGTCCACCATGCCCAGCTTATCCAGCAATTCCTTGGCGGCATAGTAACCCATCTTTTTCTGACGGTTGTTGATGGCGGCGGTCTCCAGGATCACTGCCAGGTTTCTTCCCGGCATGACCGGGATGACGGTTTTGGGAATATCCACGCCCAGGATATTATAGTAGGCGGTCTCCAGGCCGGTGCGGTCATAGTTCTGGGCCTCGTCCCAGGGTTCCAGCTCCACCACAAGGTCTACTTTTTCGTGGACCTTGACGGCACCGATACCAAACATCCGGGCTACGTTGATGATTCCAATGCCCCGGATCTCAATGAAGTGGCGGATATTCTCGGGAGCCCGGCCCTGGATATTCCGGGAGGAGATCCTCCGCAGCTCCACCGCATCGTCGGCAATGAGCCGGTGGCCCCGCTTGACCAGCTCAATGGCCGTCTCGCTCTTACCCACCCCGGAGTCTCCCAGAATCAGAATTCCTTCGCCGTACACTTCCACAAAAACCCCGTGCCGGGTGACCCGGGGGGCCAGCTCGGTGTTGAGGAAGGAGACCATCTCGGCATTGAGGGTGGAGGACATTTCCTCGCTGGTCAGGAGCGGGATCTCATACTGCTTGGCATACTGGAGCATCTCCGGCATAGGTTCCAGGCCCCGGGTGACAATGACCGCCGGGGGATTGAAAGCAAAGAGCGCCTGGAGATGGGTATCCCGCACATCCTCCGGCTGCTCCCGGAGAAAGGACATCTCGGTAAGGCCGAACACCTGGATCCGGGTAGGGTCAAAATACTCGTAATACCCCGCCAGGATCAGCCCCGGTCTGTTTACGTCCGCCGAATAGATCTTGATTTCTTCCAGAGGTTTAGGGGTGTAGACGGTTTTCAGATGGACATCTTCGCTCAGTTTTGCCAGGGTGACAGAAAACTGCGCCATGAGAAAAGCCACTTCCTTTCAGTGTATTCCCGGCGAAAGCCAAAAAGCACGCCGATTGATTCGATACCTACAATTAGCCTTATTATAAACCAAAAAGCCTTTCTTGCCAATAGTATTTCCTGTGCCCGTAAGCAAGGAAACAAGAAAAACGAGGGTTGTGTTCCTTCCAAACTCAACATACAAAAAGCAGACCGTAGACAGGGTCCCGGTCTGCTCGTACAGAAAAATATTTCTCCAGTCCGTCTGCTTTGATCCCGAAATTCTCTCAGGGGGCAAACCAGATCTGGACCGTGAGGCTTGCGGGCGGCAGGCGGTTTTCTTCCACCAGCTGCCGCCCCAGAACAAGCGAATGATTTTTCACCTGGGGGATCAGCAAAAAAGGGTCCGCCTCCAGCTCCCCCGCCTGCTCCAAAATGACCTTTCCTGCATTTTGAGCCCACTGCCTGAAACGCTCCTCCTGGTCATAGCCGGATGTCCGTCCACCTTCCAGCCGAGCCCGGGTCATCCAGAGGCACACCTCTACCCTGCTGTCCTCCCAGACAAAGGAAGCACTTCCCCGTCCGGAAGCCAGGCAAAGGGTTTCCCCGTCCTTCCACTCCATCTCATATCGGTCTGCCAGCCCCGCCAAGATCAGTGCCAGCTGCCCCTCGCCCTGGCTCCATTGGAGAATCTTGCCGTTCTGACAGATCACCCGGCAGCCCAGCCCCCGGTCTCCTATGACCGGGAGGACCATACAGCCCTGCCGCCGGGCAATTTCATACAGGTTGGCATCGATGCCATATCTTTGAAATACCTGTTCCACCTGTTCCAGAGCATCCATGGGTTCCTGTTCTTTTTCCCAGGAGGATTCCAGCACCGCCAGTTTCACCTCCGGCAGGGCTATTTTGGGGTCTGTAAATAGTTCCCCCGCCTCCTGAAGCTGACCGTAAGTCAGCTGATCAGTGACCAATACTTGCTGGAGCTGTCCGTAAAATGCCTCCCCTTTCAGTTTGGAGCGAGCCTGATACAGGGCCTCCTCCAGGGTATTTCCTTCTCCGGCCGTACTGTCCATTGCTCCCTCTTCCGTAAGGGAGTCCCAACAGAAAATAACCGACCAAAGGGCCTCCTCTCCCCGGTCCAGAATGATTCCCCGCAGAATGGTCCGATTTGCCAGAAGAGTTCCGCCGCATCCGGAGAGGACCATCAGCGCAGTGCAGAGCGCCAGTGTTTTAAGGGATCTTCCCATCGGCATAACCCCCTTATGAGTATAATTCCGGCAGTACCCCAAAGGACTGCCCGCTGAACGGCCCAGACCCTGGTGGCATCCAGCATGGACAGGCATAGAAAACCGGTCCAGATGGCGGCAGTGTTTATCCACCACGGGAAATTTTCTGTAAGCCGCCCTGCAAGATAGATCAAGAACGCCAGACGGGTCATGAGCAGAAGAAGCCAGACTGTGATCTGGATCCATTCCAGCCGGTTGAACACCGAAAGCTGTCCCAGCAGGGATAGACTATGTGCAGGCCATCGGGCGCCCCGGTCTCCCAGAGCCAGCTCTGCCAGAGTCAGAATAAAAGCCGATATCCCCGTTCTTGCAGCAGGCACCCAGAAAAGTGGTGCCGTACCTTCCCGGCTACCCCAGAGAGCCAGGGCCAGGTACTCCGGCCAGGGTATCAGATCCCGGAGGGAGAACGCCTCCCGCAGGATCTCTGTTCCCTCCCAGGCGGTCAGGTTCGAAGTATGGAAAAGTCCCGCACAGGAGAGGGTTAGAAGGGCCAGAGAGATCCCCAGCAGGGGAAACATGAGGCGGGTGAGATGCTTTAATGTCCGCAGTTCTCCGCCGGTCATCATGCCAGCCGCTCCCAGAAGCAGGATCCCCAGCAGCCAGCCATGGAGCTGATTGGGATAGGCGGATTGGTAAAAGCGGTTTAGATCCAGCAGGTCCACCGAGGCTGTGAACAGGAAGCTGAAGGCCAGCAGCCCCCGCACAAGAGCAGAAGATTTCCAGTCCTTCCCTGCTTTTCGGACCAGCCGGAGAACAAAATACAACAGAATCGACTGCCATACTCCCACCAGAAGAGCGGCCTGGGCAGGAAGCTGACGGGGCATACGGAAATAGAGGCTTCCCAGCCCTGACACCAGACAGAGAAGCGAAAAGCTGTTTTTCCCTTTCACGGCGTGTCCTCCTGCTCTACATCTCCCAGGGTGTAATCATTCCTGGCCAGCACCCGCCAGCTGCGCCGGAGCACTCCATCCCGCACCACACTGCGGTTCCAGGGAACAATGGGGAAGGTGTAGGGATACCCTTGTGCGTCCCCGCAGATCATCACTGCCAGAAAGAACAGTCCTGCCGCCAGCCCGGCCACCCCCAGATACCCGGCCAGAAGCACAAACCCCAGACGAAGGAGGGTGATCTGCTCATAGAGGCTGGGAATGACATACATGGCAATAGCGGCAATGGCCGCCACCGTAATGACCGGAACACTCATGATCCCTGCCTTCACCGCCGTATCCCCGATGATGACCGCCGCCACCAGGGTGACGGAATGGCCCAGCTGTTTGGGCATACGCAGCCCTGCCTCCCGGATGATCTCCAGCACCACCAGCACCAGGAGCATCTCCAGGGTGATGGGAAAGGGGGTGTCCGCTTCCCCTTTGGCAATGATGGTCAGGAGCTGGTAGGGCAATGCCTCCGGCAGAAACCGCACCGCCATCACATAGACCGCCGGCAGAAGGATAGCCAGAAAAAAAGCAATATACTTTACCAGCCGGATGACGCTGGCAAAGAGCGCTGTGGTGGAATAGTCATCCAGGCTTTCGAAGTGTTCTGCAAAGAAGGTCGGCAGGACCAGAGCAAAGGGGCTTCCATTGACAAGAATAACGATTTTCCCCTCGCAGATCTTGGCCGCCGCCACCGCAGGCCGCTCGGTATTTCCCATCCCGCTGAAAAGATGGAAGGGACCTTTCCGTAGGAATGGGACCAGGTAAGCGCTGTCCAGCAGGAATGGGATCCGTACCTTTTGGAGAGTCTCCCGGGTCTGGTTCAAAAGTGCCTTAGGCACCAGCTTCTGGTTATAGCAAAGGGCATACTCGGTCCTGCTCCGCTGACCAAGCTGGGCATATTCCACACACAGGTCGGTGGTTCGGATGAGACGGCGTATGAGGCTCACATTCACCCGCAGAAGTTCTGTAAAGGCTTCCTGGCTCCCCCGTACATTTCCTTCGGTGCTGGGGGCCGCAATGGCCCGGTAGGGCATGACCTGGGTCCCCAGGGCAAGGGCTTTGTCACATCCTTCCAGAAGGATGACAGTCATTCCCGCCGTCAGGCGGAAGATCAGGTCCTCCCGGTCCCGGATGGGAGTCTTCTCAGTGGGATAATCGCTTTTCTCCATAATGTAGGCCAGGAGCTTTTCCCCATTCATTCCCAGCAAAGGCTGGATCCCGATCCGCTTCAGAAGCATCTCCCAGGTCTTTTCCAGATTTCCCAGTCCGTCCAGCAGGCAGACAGCACACTCTACCCCGGCGATCCGGATCTTTTTTGTATAACAGTCTGCGGTATTGCCAAAGCTGGCGGTAAGCCAGTCCAGATTCTCCTGCAGACTTTTGGACA
This sequence comes from uncultured Clostridia bacterium, assembly GCA_944387325.1. Lineage (GTDB taxonomy): Bacteria > Bacillota > Clostridia > Oscillospirales > Ruminococcaceae > CALXEN01. The sequence continues at coordinate 18,724 of CALXEN010000016.1, forward strand.
ATGGTTCCATCCCATTCCTCCCTTCCGCCTTATTGTTGCCGAAGGGAAAGGAAAATATATCCCGGGAGTGAAAATTTTGATCATCTTCGCCGTCCGCACCCTGCTCATCTATTGCCTGGTGATCTTTGGCATGAGGCTGATGGGCAAACGCCAGCTGGGGGAATTGCAGCCCACCGAGCTGGTGACCACCTTCCTCATCTCCAACCTTGCCTCCATCTGCATTGAGGACACCGCACAGCCCCTGTCCGCCAGCGTCCTCCCTGTCCTCATTATCGTAGCGGTGGAGATTTTCAATTCTGCTCTCTGTTACCGGTTCCCCTCCTATTCCCGCCTTTTGGAAGGCAAGCCGGTGACTGTGATCCGACAGGGAAAGGTAGACCAGAAAGCCCTTGCCACTCTCCGAATTTCCGGAGAGGACCTTATGGCTGCCCTGCGGGGGCAGAGCGTCTTTGATCCCCAGGATGCCTTTCTGGCCCTGGTGGAAACCAACGGTTCCCTCTCCATCTACCCGGCTCCCCAGCCCAGCCAGCCGGCCCCCGTCCTCCCCCTGGTGGTGGATGGCCGGGTACTGCGGCAAAATCTGGAGCTGCTGGGACTGGATGACGCCTGGCTGGAAAATTATCTGATGAAGCATCATCTTACCCTGAAAAAAGTTTTCCTGCTCCTGGGCGACGCCCGGCAGCAGGAACATCTGGAAAAGGAGGTCTGACCATGAAGCGGGTGGTCTGGGCATTTGTAATTTGTCTG
>CALXEN010000017.1 GCA_944387325.1 uncultured Clostridia bacterium
CAGGCTGAAGCGCAGGGGGGACCGGAACCAGGGAGAATTTCCCCTATTCCTCCCCGGGAGCCGGGCCGTACTTTCCGGCGTCCTGGGAGGTGATGGGGCGGATGACCCGGCAGGGATTCCCGGCGGCTACCACTCCGGGGGGCACATCCCGGTTCACCACGCTTCCGGCCCCGATCACCGACCCCTTCCCGATGGTCACCCCCGGCAGCACCGTCACCCCGGCCCCGATCCAGACGTCGTCCTCCACCGTGATGGGGTAGGCGTACTCCAGCCCCCGGTTCCGCTGAGGAGCGTCCAGGGGGGTGCCCGGCGGTGGAGAAGGTGCAGTTGGGGGCAATAAAGACATGGTCCCCGAACCGTATGGGAGCCCCGTCCAGAAGGATCAGGTTGTGATTGGCATAAAAGTCCTCCCCCAGCTGGATGTTCCGACCATAGTCGCACCAGAAGGGGGCGGTGATATAAAACCGCTCCCCGGTCTTTCCCAGCAGCTGCCGGAACAGCTTCTCCTGTTCCTCCCACCGGGAAGGGGGCAGACTGTTGATCCGGAAGCAGAGCTCCTTGCAGGCCGCCCGCTCCTCCAGCAGCTGGGGGTCGTAGTTGGCGTCGTATAAAAGGCCCTGCTCCATCCGTTCCTTTTGGGTCATATCCTTCTCCTTTCCGGCTTCACTCCGCCGGGGCAAAATTCATCTTTTCCTTCACTTCCCGGATATGGGGGTCATCCTCTCCAAACAGCTTTTCGCAGATGGAGATGACCGCCATGTAGGCGTTGGAGGCCTCCCCCAGCCGGCCCCAGGCGGCGTACAGGTCCCCCAGCAGCTCCTGGTTTTCCATGGTATCCGCCGCCAGGGTCCCCCGCATCTTCATGTTGATCTCCAGGGCCCGGTTCAGCAGCTCCTCCGCTTGGGCCCAGTGTTCCTCCGCTTCCTTCCGGTCCGCTGCCTCCAGACCCAGATGATAGTGGTCCACTCCCTGATCAAAGAGGGCGTAAGCCAGCCCGGAGGGGTTGTTGGAGGCCAGGGTCTCCTGGTGGTAGCGGCTGGCCTCCAGGGCCTTCTCATACTCTCCCTGAAGCTGATACATCCGGGCGATCTCCATATAGGTTTCTCCCACCAGCTCCTGGAGCCATTCCAGAGTCTGGGGACGCAGCTCTACCAGACTGGGCCGGGGGTGTCCTTCCTGGAAGGCCTGAATATTCCGCCGACGGATGGCCACCGCCTCCTGAAAATAGGCGTCTGCCTTTTCAAAATCCCGGTCATACTCCCAGGTATAGGAGCGGGCGGATTTTTCGTAGGCCATGGCCAGATCCTCGTTCTCCTCCATTCCGCTGCGGAGCATGATCTCCAGCCCCAGCCGGTACCAGGGGACGGACTCCTTCAGCTTCCGGCTGTTGAAATAGCAGCCGCCCAGGTTTTTGGCGGCGTATCCCGTCAGAGGCGCATCGGGGCCCAGCTGGGTCCGGCAGGCGTCATAGAGGAGGTGGGCGTTGGCGATGGACTCATCAAACCGGGCCACCTGCCACAAGAAACCGGAGATAGGCTCAAAGCAGTCAAAATGGCGGGTATCCGGCAGTCCGAAATACCGGGCCATAGCCAGGACACAGTCGGTGACGGCCAGGTTTTCCTGGTAGGGCCGGTGCCAGGCAGTGTAGAGAAAGCGGGACATCTGCTCCAGAAAATCCAGACAATTTTCCACGGTGGGCTTCAGCAGGGCGTGGGCCACCTCGGTGACCAGGGGATGAAGGGCGATCCGCTGCCCCGGCCGCTTCTGGATCCAGCTTTTTCGGATCAGGCCGTTCACCTGTTCAAAGGAGGTCAGGCCCATCCAGTCCCGGAACCGGGGAGCAGGCACCCCGGTGTTCCCCATGAGGGAGAGGCACCGGAGGATCTGCTGCTCCTCCCCGGACAGGTTGCTGGTGTTGAAGACGGAACAGATATGCCCGAAGGCGGTGTTCTCGGACCGGCGGCCCGACACTGTCTCGGTAAGGCCGGTCTGGATCTGGCCCTTTTTCAGCAGCTCCAGCATCTCCCCGGCGGAGAGAAAGCTGGCGCTCATCTGCTTGGCGATCAGTTCCACGGTGTAGGTATGGCAGGCAATCAAATCAAAAATCTCCCGGAGGGCAGGCTCCTCACCGGGGTCGATCTCTTCCCCGTAATTCTGCCGGAATATTTCCATGAGAACGGCAGGGTCCTGCATGGCCTCCACCCGCAGGGTGGTATGGCCGGGATGGGCGTTCCGGGTGGTGATGAGGAGATGATACCGCCCCTCCAGAAAAGCGGCCAGCTCCGGGTCGCCGTCCACATCAAAGTTGTCCAGGATGATGAGGGTCCGTTCCCCGGCAATGGACTGGAGGGTCTGCAATTTCCGGCGGAAGAAGGCGGGGCGGTCCTCCTGTTCGGTCTGGGGCTCCAGCCCCTGGATCACCAGCTCGTCCGGGCCGCAGACCAGATCCATGAGGCTGGTCTGATAGGTCACAAAGAGGGCCTGGTCATACTCCTTCTGGTACCGCAGGGCGTACTGTTTGGCCAGCTCGCTCTTTCCAATGCCTCCCATCCCTTCCAGGAAAAGGCACCGGTTCCCGGCGGCAAAATGCTGATGGATTTTTTCCAGCAATTCCTCCCGGCCCTGGAATACCTCCCGGGCCTGGGGCATCCGGGCCAGCAGCCTGTATTCCTTGGCGGCGGCTTTGGGGGACTGGGCCGGAGTCTGGCGGCCCAGCAGGTGGGCGATTCGCTCCACCAGTTCCTCCACCCGCTTGTACATGGGCGGGGTCATGGCGTCGATCCAGTGGAGCCGCCCCAGGTAATACTGGGCGTCCTCCCCGATCTCCTCGTCCGCCACATGAAAGGGGATAATCTTCACATCCTCGCTCCGGGTCAGCCGCTTGCTCACCATGTCGATCTCGTTGAGAACATGGACGGAGAGGGAGGCGGGACGATTGAGAATGAGCAGAAAGACGGAACAGCTGTTGATGGCCTTGACGATGCTGGAGGCGTAGGAGCCCTCGGTGTCCCGGGGCGCATACCAGCACCGGATGCCCTGGGATTCCAGCTTGTTCACGATCCCCTCCACAATGTGGAGGGAGGAGGCGGTATGATGGCTTACGAATACATCGATCTCCATAAAGGCGGATCCCCCTTTATTTTCCGGATTTTGTCATTATTCTACTCCATTTTGCGTGTGACCTGCAAGAGGGGAAGAGAGATCTGTTCCAAGAAAAAAGCCTCTTCCCCCTGAAAATGGGAAAAGAGGCAAAAAACGGAAGGGGATAAAGGAAGCCCTCTTATACCTTGGGGGCCGGCCGGCGGATGGCGTTGTCCTGAAACCGGAAGATGGCGGGATGATGCCGGGACTGGGTGTACTCAAACATGATTCCCTGACTGTTGTAGGCTTGGTTGGTCACCACGGCCATACAGTTATATTCCCCCAGCTGGATGTATTGCCGGTCCAGGTCTGTGGCGGGTTCTACCGTGATGGTCCGCTTGCTGGTGACAATGACCATCCCCAGCTCCTCCTCCAGGTACCGGTAAAGGGATCCGGCGGCGATCTCCCGGGTGAGGTCGGGCATACAGTCCGCCCGGAGATAACTGATGTTGAAGATGATCGGCTTCCCGTTCAGGTCGTGGATCCGCCAGAGACAGAACAGGTCGGTCCCGGCCGGGAACCCCGTCTGACGGGCCAGGGCTTCGTCCGCCTGGATCCGGGAAAAGGCAGCCACCCGGGTGGTGCTTTTCTGGCCGGTTCGCAGGGCGGTTTCCCGGAAGGACTCAATGGTCCCCATGGTGTAGGAGGTCTGCTCAATGGGATGGAAGATACTGCAGACCCCCCAGCCTTGGCGGGTCTGGACATACCCGTCCCGCACCAGCTCCGCAATGGCCCGGCGGACCGTGTTCCGGGAACAGTCAAACTGGGCAATGAGGGTATTCTCCGAGGGCAGCAGCTGCCCGGTGGGATACTCCCCGGACTCGATTCGCTCCTTCAGGACAGAATAGATGCCCAAAAATTTCTGACGGGGCATACGGTACCTCCCTCTTGTTCAAACAACTTGGGTAATAATTATATCACTTGCGGAAAGAAGCCGTCAACGTGAAGGGATAAAAAAGCAATAAATTGTGGAATTATACAAAACAGGAAGAATCTATTTATAGGGTTTTCCAAATTGACTTGTTCAAACAAGTGGAGTATTCTAAAGACAAAAGGGGAGGCTGTGCCCTCCCGGAACGGATCACCCAGGAATCATATAGGAGGAAGCGTTTCATGGCAAAGTATCAGTCAGACATTCGAGCCCTTCTGGAGTACATTGGGGGCAAAGAGAATATCCGGGCAGTGACCCACTGTATGACCCGGATGCGGTTTGTGCTGGTGGACCCGGCAAAAGCGGACACCGCCAAAATTGAGGAGAACCCGGCAGTGAAGGGCACCTTCACCCAGGCCGGGCAGTTCCAGGTCATCATCGGGAACGATGTGGCCGTTTTTTACAACGAGTTTACCGCCTACGCCGGGATTGAGGGGGTCAGCAAGGACGCCGTCAAGGCTGCCGCCAAAAGCAACCAGTCCCTCATCCAGCGGGTGGTAGGCACCCTGGGGGAGATTTTTGCCCCCATCATCCCGGCCCTTATCTGCGGCGGCTTGATCCTGGGATTCCGGAACATCATCGGGGAGATCAACTTCTTCGCCGGCGGCACCCAGAGCCTGGCAGACGTGTCCCAGTTCTGGTCCGGGGTCTATAACTTCCTTTGGCTCATCGGCGAAGCGGTCTTTCATATGCTCCCTGTGGGGATCGTCTGGTCCATTACCCGGAAGATGGGCACCACCCAGATTTTGGGCATCATCCTGGGCCTCACCCTGGTCTCCCCCCAGCTGCTCAACGGCTTCTCGGTGGCCGGCGCCCAGGAGATCCCCGTGTGGGATTTCGGCTTTGCCCAGGTCCAGATGATCGGCTACCAGGGCCAGGTCATTTCCGCCATGTTGGCAGGCTTTGTGCTGGTCTACCTGGAAAAGTTCTTCAAGCGGATCTGCCCTGAAATGATCAGCATGATCGTGGTTCCCTTCTGCTCCCTGGTTCCCGCCGTCATCATCGCCCACACCGTGGTGGGCCCCATCGGCTGGAAAATCGGGGACGCCATTGCCGCCGTGGTCTATATGGGCCTTACTTCCAATGTGAAGTGGCTCTTCGCCGCCCTCTTCGGATTCTTCTATGCACCCATTGTTATGACCGGCCTCCACCACATGACTAACGCCATCGACACCCAGCTGGTCAACCTGTATGAGGGCACTATCCTCTGGCCTATGATCGCCCTCTC
>CALXEN010000018.1 GCA_944387325.1 uncultured Clostridia bacterium
GCCCTTACCCCTGAACTGGTAGGGGAGGAACTGGTGATGCGGAAGGGAAAGAAAAACTACCATAGGGTAGTCTATGAAGCCTGATAGGGCATAACGTGGGACAGGCGGCCGGGGAAAATACCCGGCCGCCTGTTTTGGAGAACAGATAATAAAAACAGGGAAAGCCTCCCGGCAACGCCGGGAGGCTTTCCCTGTTTAAAAGAAGATAGGAGGTAAACTCAAGACTGTTTCTTTTCGGCGTCCAGCTTCTCCAACAGATCCCAGACACCCAGCATATACTGGATTCCCAGGGCACGGTCATACTTGCCGTAGCCGGGACGGCAGACGCCGGGGCGCTCCTCCCAGAGCTGACGGCCATGGTCGGGGCGGATGTACCCTTCAAAGCCGCAGTCATGGTAAGCACGGAGGATGTCGATGATCCCGGTCTCGCCGCAGCAATCCCGGTGGGCAGCCTCGGAGAAGTCTCCGTTGGGGAAGTGATGAATGTTCCGGATGTGAGCGAATGCGATCCGGTCGCAGTGCTTCCGGACGATATCCGCCACATTGTTGTTGGGGTTGGCGTTCAGACTGCCGCTGCAAAGGGTCAGGCAGTTGTAGGGGTCGTCCACCATCTTCAGGAACCGGTCAATGGAAGGCTCGTCCACCATCAGGCGGGGCAGGCCGAAGATATCCCACGGCGGATCGTCCATATGGATAGCCATCTTGATATCGCACTCACGGCAGGTAGGCATGATGGCCTCCAGGAAGTACTTCAAATTCTCCCAGAGCTTTTCTTTGGTGACAGGGGCGTAGGCCTTGAACAGCTCGTCCAGCTTAGCCATCCGCTCCGGCTCCCAGCCGGGGAAGGTCATATTGTACTTCTCGGTGAAGGACATGATGTAGTCTGCCATGGCCTTGTAGTCTTCCTGGATCATATCCTTCTGGTAGAACAGGGCGGTGGAGCCGTCCCCCACAGGATGGAAGAGATCGGTGCGGGTCCAGTCAAAGATGGGCATAAAGTTGTAGCAGATCACCTTGACTCCGAACTTGGACAGGTTCCGGATGCACTGTTTGTAGTTTTCGATGTACTTGTCCCGGGTGGGCAGTCCGATCTTAATGTCGTCATGAACATTGACGCTCTCCACCACATCCATGTCAAAGCCATAGGCATGGATCTGATCGGCTACCTCCTGGATCTCGTCGATCTCCCAGATTTCACCGGGCATCTTGTTGTGAAGAGCCCAGACTATGCTCTCCACGCCGGGGATCTGCCGGATGTCGTTGAGAGTGATGGGGTCATTCCCTTCGCCATACCAGCGCCAGCCCATTTTCATTCCCATAATACACATACCTCCTATATTGGATTTTCTTTCCTCTGCTCCAGCGAAGCGGGGAAAGAAGCACGGGACCCGGGCAGGGTCCCCAGGCCAGGGCTACGGGTCTTCAACTGGCCTACTAATATACTAACCACATTATACTCTGTTTCCCAGCATTCTGTAAAGATATATTGAGAAGTTTTACAAAAAAATTATGCACCATTCAAATAAAAACCGCCCTTTGCCGTCAGAAACGGGAGGGCGGAACGAATTCAGTTCAGAAGATAGACGCCTAGATTAAGATAACCGGCAAAAAGAAGCCAGCCCCAATAAGGAACAAGCAGGTATCCTGCCAAAGGAAGGATGCGGTAAAACCAGAGGATCAACAGCGAAACCAGCAGAAGGAGAAGTACCAGCCAGAGAAAGGCGACCAGATAGAGTTCCAGCCCGAAAAAAAGGATGGGCCAGAGGAAGTTTACCCCCAGCTGAAGAATATAAAGGCGGATTCCCGAAAATACCTGCTCGGCAGGGGCACCGGAAGCAAGAACCAATCCGCTGGCCAGACCCATGGCCAGATAGAGAATGGTCCATGCAATAGGGAAGATCCAGCCGGGAGGGGAGCCGGGAGGTTTCAGCAACTGCTGGTACTGATCGAAATCATCCGCTGTAAGCCAGCCCGCCAAGCCTCCCACAGCCAGGGGAAGGGCGATGCAGACCAGCCAGTACCATTTCTTTTTCATAAAGAAAGACCACCTCCAGATTCATGAGATAAAGGCTGTATTTCTTATCCTATGCAGGAAAGCGGGAAAACCTGCAAAAAACCCCTTTCCAAAAACAGGAAAGGGGTAAAAAATTTACTGTAAGGTAGATGGCCTTGCCAAAGCGGAGAGGAAACCGTCCGCCTTAAAGCTCTGGAAATTGTAGAGGATGAGGATCTGATCGTATTGATTTTCCTGGATCAGGGCATCCAGGCTGTAGCTGTAGCTCCGCAGATCCATGACGTCGATCTGGTCAAAGTTGGCGGTCAGGAAGGGGACAAAACAGTTGGCATAACTGTCCTTAATCACCAGGATCTTCCCCTCGCCGTTTCCCTGAATCCGGGAAAGCGCATTGTTTCCATACAGGAAGAGGGCGTACTTGTCCCGGGTCTCCAGCTTGGAAGTATCGTACATCCCGGCAGTGAATCGTTCCTTAAAGCTGTTTTCGCCCATGGTATCATACACGGTCATGGCATTGTCCAGGGGATAATAAGCGATCACATCTTCCTGGGCATTCCAGAGACGGCTGGCAGAATAGCCGGTGCCGTAGAATCCTTCCACATACACAGCAGCCGAGGAGGGAAGGGAGGGGGTAAGGCCCAGCTGCTTGCAATATACCTCATAGGCCAGGCAGGCACCTTGGGTAGTCCAATGATGATCGGTACGGTAGTAGAGGTATTCCTCCCGGTTTGCGGTGAACTCCTGCCGCAGATCCAGTACCTGACCGGCTTCCCCGGTCCGGGCGAAGATCTCGTCCAGATACCCCTCTTCGTCCAGCATGGGCGTATCTGCGGGAAGCTGGTCGGCGTAGATCAGGCTGGCAGAGGGAGCCAGCATAAAGGCGGCGTTGGGATATTTTTCCAGAAACTGACAAACATACTGAATGTTTTTCTCCAGCTGGGAGACTTCGCTCTCTTTCAGGTTGAATTGCTTGGTGTAGAGTGCCTCCTGCCCGTTCGCTTGCCCTTCGATCTGACCGCCAATTTCCACCTTCTGAAGGAGAAGGCTTTCGCTGCGGCTTTGGAGATCGATCCAGGTATCCCGGAACATAAATTGTTCCTTCACATAATCCCCGTAGTCTGCGGTCCACTGGTTGTTCACCAGGCGGGACAGGTTAAAGGCGGGACGCTGCTGGAGGGTGGTGTTTTCCAGTTCGCTGTATTCCCGGTCCGGGTAGAGAAGATCCACCACCGTGAACAGGGCCAGTATCCCGAAGAAGAGGATGAGAACGGGGTATCGCAATAGTTTCTTCATCTGGTTCATCCTTAAAAATTAAAGTACAGGAAGGGGCTGTTGGAGCTGCCTACAATGTAGGCCACACTCAGGAAAAACAAAAGGGAGAGAGTGAGCATCTTGAGCCAGGTTATGGATTTCAGTCGGTTCCAGAGTTTCTCCACCAGCGGAGTGCAGCAGAAGACGCTCACTGCTAAAATCACTCCATAGTTTCTCAAGAAATACAGAACGCCAACCCCTCCCTGTGGAATAAAGAGCTTCTGGAAGAGAAGGCCAAGCCCGACCCCGGCCTCGCTGCTTACAAACATAGCCCAGCCTGTGACCACCAGGAAAAGGGTATAGACGTGGCAGAGGACCTTTGAACGCTCCAGATAGGGGAGAAGAAAAAGTTTCTCCAGAGAGAGAAGCACAAAGTAGTAGAGACCCCAAAGGATAAAATTCCAGTTGGCCCCGTGCCAGATACCGGTGAGGAGCCAGACCACAAAAAGATTGAACATCTGCCGAGACTTGCCCTTCCGGTTGCCCCCCAGAGGAATGTAGACATATTCCCGGAACCAGCTGGAAAGGGTCATGTGCCAGCGCCGCCAGAAGTCTGTAATACTCCGGCTGATATAGGGAAAATTAAAGTTCTGGGGGAAGTCAAAGCCCAGCATTTTCCCCATCCCGATCCCCATAAGGGAGTAACCGCTGAAGTCAAAGTAGAGCTGAAGAGAGTAAGCGATGACTCCCAGCCAGGCCAGCGGGGTGCTGGCATTGGCCAGTCCCACCCCGGCGGAGGTCTGTACAGTGCCGGAGTAAATGCCGATGATGTCGGTCCAGAGGTGGCTAATGGTGTCAGCCAAGAGGACTTTCTTGGCCAGACCAAAAATGAAGAGGGTGATTCCTTCCTCAATCTGGGCCAGCTTTAACCGGCCTTTATATACATGAAGCTGATTGGAGACATCCCGGTACTTCACAATGGGGCCGGCGATAAGCTGGGGGAACATGACCACGTAGGCACCGAAGTCGATGATGTTGTGCTCGGTGGCCACATCCCGGCGGTAGACATCGATGCTGTAACTCATAGTCTGGAAGGTGTAGAAACTGATCCCCAGAGGGAGCACTGCCACCCCAATGAGTTCAAAGCCGGTCCCCAGGAAATGGTTCAGGTTGGAGATGACAAAATTGCTGTATTTGAAGAAAAGGAGCATGGAAAGACTCCCGATAATGCTGATGACCAGGAATAATTTCCTCAGGGCAGGAGAATGGTCAAATCGTTCCATGGTCAGGCCGCTGAAGTAGTTGATGAGGATTAGGACCAGCATTATAGGGAAGTATTTCACTTCTCCCCAGGAGTAGAAGACCAGGCTGACCAGAAAAAGGACTGTGTTCTTCAGCTTGTAGGGAGCAAGATAGTAAAGCCCCAGAGCGATGGGGAGAAATCGGAAAAGGAAGAGAAGGGTACTGAAAACCAAAAAAGAAACAACTCCTTCAGTCAGGTGATATAAATACAGCCGCTGCCGGACAAGAGGCAACGGCTGTAAAAAGGTTTACTTCAGGGAATCCAGGGCGGTATCAATGGCATCGTATCCGTTCACCGACAGACTGGAGAAAACCAGGAACACATAGTCGCCATCCTGTACGATTCGGCCGTCCTGAATCAAAGCCATGCCCTGGGCAAAGTCGGGATAGTTGCCAAAGAAGGCAGCCTGATCTGCCTTGTAGGTGTCCAGAGCAGCCTTGACCTCGTCCCCCTTGCCTTCTGCCGCCTTGATGAGGAGGATCATCCCGCTGTCGCCCTGGTCGTTGCTGATCTTGCCCAGGTACTCCGCCACGGCGCCCTCGGCAAAGCCAAAGTCGTTTTCAATGGAGAAGTCATCGATCTCCCGGGGATTGGCGATGGGATTGACCTCCTCCAGGGAACTCATCACAGTGGTGAGATCATAGCCGGAAGCGGGATCCTCCATGGAACCGCAGCCGGCGAAAAGAACCAGCGAGAGAACAAGGGCCAGTACAAGAACCATATATTTTTTCATAAGGGTTGCTCCTTTGATTTATCTGTAAAAATACTACAATTATTATAGCCTCGATAGTTAATAGGGTACAACATTTACCGGGGGATTGCAAGGGGTTCGGGGGGAAATTCTTCCAAAAGACAAAAAGTTTACATAAAGTTTGTATTTGGCCCGGCCTTGACAATCCAAGAGGTTCCGGCTTAAGATGAAATTGAACAAAGTGGAGGAGTTTGTGCCATGCAGAAAAAAACCAGAGAGGTGGCGCTGTCCGGGATGCTGTTTGCCCTGGCCATCGCCCTGTCCATCGTGGAATCCACCATCACGCCCATGCTGGGCCTTATGCCGGGAATCAAGATCGGCCTGGCAAACATTGTGGTAATGTATGCTGCATTTTTCATGCGGGCACGCCAGGCGCTGCTCCTGGTGATCCTGAAGGCCTTCTTCGTTCTCGTGACCCGTGGGGCCGTAGCTGGATTCCTGTCTCTGGATGGAGGACTTCTTTCCCTGGCAGTAATGGAACTCCTTTTCCACTTGCCTTGGAAACCCACCTGGTTCATCCTCTCTGTAAGTGGTGCTTTGGCGCACAACCTGGGCCAGCTTCTTGGAGCCAGTGTGGTGCTGGGAACAGGTCTGGCCCTGGTTTATGCCCCGATTCTCATGGTTTCGGGTTTGGCAATGGGAACCGTGACGGCAGCCAGTCTTTCCGCCTTACTCCCGGCACTGGGGCGACTGAACATCAGCTGTGAACAAAGTGTAAAAAATAAGAATAATTCCTAAAAAATTCCCAAAATTTATTGACTATCTTCAATGCATAGGCTATAATAGAGACACCAAGAGGGCACCGCAATGAACGGGTCCCTAATCTGTGGATAGAAATGGAGATAATACCAATGACCAAGTATGTTTGCACCGTGTGCGGCTATATTGCTGAGGGGTCTATCCCCGAGAAGTGCCCTGTCTGCAAGGCTCCCGCCAGCGCTTTCAAGGCTGTGGAAGGCGAACTGAAGCTGGCTGCCGAGCACGAGTTCGGCGTCTACGCCAAGACCGTAAAGAACAATCCCGACATCTCCGAGGAAGACAAGAAGTATATTTTTGACCAGCTGATGGCCAACTTCAACGGCGAGAGCAGCGAGGTGGGTATGTACCTTTGCATGGCCCGTGTGGCTCACCGTGCCGGTTATCCCGAGATCGGTCTTTACTGGGAGAAGGCTGCCTATGAGGAAGCAGAGCACGCTGCCAAGTTTGCCGAGCTGCTGGGCTCCGACCTGGAGAGCAACATGACCAACGACACCAAGAAGAACCTGGAATGGCGTGTAGACTGTGAGTTCGGCGCTACCGCCGGCAAGGTTGAGCTGGCTGTCAAGGCTAAGCAGCTGAACCTGGATGCCATCCATGACACCGTTCACGAGATGGCCCGTGACGAGGCACGCCACGGCAAGGCTCTCAAGGGCCTGCTGGAGCGCTACTTCAAGTAAGCTGGAACCAAGAAAGATCACAAAACCGGTGCGGCCTGTGCTGCACCGGTTTTCTTTGTCAGAAGAAATCTTTCCAGGTCGTATCTTTTTCCGCCTTGCAGGCGAAGAATTTTCCCTGGCCGTTGCAGGCTGCATAGGCTACCTGGGATAGGGAGTGGAGGTCCAGGGCATGAAGCTGCCTGTCCAGCCATTGCCGGTCATATCCGGCAGTGGACAGATTCTCCTCCAGGATCTGTCCGTCCAGGACCAGACTGACCCAGAGACTTTCCGGTTCCACTGCAAGACTCAGATCTTTCGGCGTGGCTGGCCGCTCACTACCTTTGGGCAGAAGGCTCAGTTGTCCGCCCGGTTCCAGGATCACCGTTTCCAGCTGGGAGAGGTCAAAGTATCCCGCCAGCCGGCACTGGGTCAGAAAACTGTTAAGGTCCAGTTTTCCTTTGGCCAGATTCTTTTTATAGAGGATCCCATTCCTGTACAGGATCATGGGCGTCCCATTGACAAAATGACGCACCTTCATGCTTTTGCAGCAGAGAATGGACACAGCCGCCGTGGCGGCCCCATAGACTACAAGGGCAGTGAGAGGCTTCTGCCATTCCTCCAGATTAGTGGCAAGTTCTGCGGCAATGCTGCCGATGGTGATGCTGTTCACATAATCAAAGGCGGTCATTTGGGCAATTTGCTGTTTGCCAATGAGCTTGCAGAGAAGGAACAGCACCCCTAACGACACCAGACTTAAAACCAAAACCCATAGTAACTCCATCCTAAAACACCTCTCAGTCAGGGTTTCCCGAGGGAAGGGAAAATATGTATTCCTATTGTGGTTTTGGGGTGAATGGTGTATAATAAAGCCCTAAAAAGGGGGAGTTTGCCATCAAGTATGTATTTGTTGTAAACCCGGTGGCAGGGCGGAAGGATGCGGCCCTTCAGCTGGTCCCCCGAATCGTGGAGACCGCCCGGGGAATGGGGCTGGATCACGAGATAAGGCTGACGGAGTATCCCGGTCATGCCACTCGGATGGCCCGGGAATACGCCCAAATGGATAAGCCGGTACGGATCTACACCTGCGGCGGGGACGGCACCTTTCATGAGGTAGTCCAAGCGGCAGCAGAAGCCCACAATCTCTCGGTGGGATGTATTCCCTGCGGCAGCGGAAACGATTATGTGAGAAACTTTGGAGGCGCAGCCCGGTTCCTGAATCTGGAGGACCAGATCCGGGGCAGGGAGGTGCCGCTGGATCTGATCCGCACCCCTTATGGTCTGGCCGTCACCATCTGCTCCCTCGGCCTGGACGCCCAGGTCGCCTTTGGCGTAGGCCGGTGGCGGCGGGTGCCCGGCTGCGGCGGAAGTCTGGCTTATATGCTCTCTGCGGTACAGGAAGTGAGCGGACCTTTGGGACACCGCCTTCGCATCACCCTGGACGGGCAGCCCTTGGAGGGCGAATTTCTCATGATCGCCCTCTGTAACGGAAAAGCCTATGGGGGAGGATTCCTGGCAGCCCCTCAGGCCAGAATGGAGGATGGGCTGCTGGATGTGATTCTGGTAAACAGGATCACCCGGCTCCAAATGCTTCCTGTATTGGGGGCATACCGGAAAGGCCAACATCTGGAGGACGGGCAGGTGGCCCCTGCTTTCAAAAAGATCCTTCGGTACTGTAAAGCCCGGAAAGTGGAAATTCAGGCTTTGGATCCCGGGAAGGAATTTGTATTCACGGTAGAGGGTGAGTGTGCAAAAGAGACCCGGCGAGAGGCCGAATTGCTGCCTTTGGCCTTCCGGGCCGTGCTGCCCCTGAGTGTGTACAGGGAGTGGGCCGGGGAAATTAAGAAGGAATCGGCAGTGGCCGATTGAGCCCCACAGGGGCAGGAGGTAAAACCTTGAGCGAACGAGTGACAATTAAAGTGGAACGGGGCACTGTGACCCTGCCCTGCATTGCCCTGCGGGGCCTGGTGGTGTTTCCCAATAATGTGATCCACTTCGAGGTGGGCCGGGAAAAGTCCATCAATGCGGTGGAAGCCGCCATGGAGGAAAACCTCCCGATTTTCCTGGTGACCCAGAAAGAGATGGACCGGGAGGACCCCACCGGGGCGGACCTGTACAGCTACGGCGTGGTAGCCGAGGTCAAACAAGTGCTCCGAATGAGCGATGAGCTGGTGAAGGTGCTGGTGGAGGGAAAATACCGGGCCAAACTCCTGCATCTTACCGATGACGGGAAACTGCTGCGGACGGTGGTTCGCCAGGCTCCCGTCCGGGGAGTTCGGATCCAGCATAAGGTGGAGACCGATGCCCTCATCCGAAAAATCAAGGATGGGTTTGAAAAGTATCTGGCTTACAATCCCAAGCTGTCCAAAAATGTTATCTATAACATTATGACCAGCGAGGACCCCCAGTATCTCAGCGAATATATGCCGGCCAATCTTCTGCTGAAGTATCAGGACAAACAGGCGGTCCTCAGCCAAAACACCCTTATGGGAAGCCTGGAAAAGCTGCTGGAAGTGCTGGAGCGGGAGTGCCTGGTCCTGGCCATGGAGCAGGAGATCGAGGACCGGGTCAACGAACAGATGGACCGGAACCAGCGGGAATACTACCTGCGGGAACAGCTTCATGCAATCACCAACGAACTGGGTGAAGGGGAGGATGTCCTGGCCGAGGCAGAGGAATACCGCAAGAAGGTAGAAGCTCTCCCCCTGCCCCAGGAAGGAAAGGAAAAGCTCCTAAAGGAAATCACCCGTCTGTCCCGGATGCAGAGTAACAGCCCCGAGGCGGCAGTGGCCCGGAACTACCTGGACGTCTGCCTGGAGCTTCCCTGGGGGAAAAAGACCCAGGACGATCTGGATATTTCCAGGGCCCGCAGCGTGCTGGACCGGGATCATTACGGGCTGACCAAGGTGAAGGAACGGATCTTGGAAATTCTGGCGGTACGGAAGCTGAATCCCGAGATCCGGGGCCAGATCATCTGTCTGGTGGGCCCTCCCGGCGTGGGCAAGACCTCTATCGCCAAATCCATCGCCCAGTGTATGGGCCGGGCCTACGCCCGGATGAGCCTGGGCGGTGTGCGGGATGAGGCGGAGATCCGGGGCCACCGTCGGACTTATATCGGCGCCATGCCTGGAAAAATCATCAGTGCCATCACCACCGCCAAAACCAGTAATCCCCTCAATCTTCTGCATGAGATCGACAAGCAGGGAAGCGATGGCAGGGGAGACCCCAGCGCCGCTCTTCTGGAGGCCCTGGACCCGGAGCAGAATAAGACCTTCAAGGACCATTATCTGGATATGCCCTTTGACTTGAGCGATGTTCTTTTCATCACCACGGCAAACTCCCTGGAGTCCATTCCCGGCCCCCTGCGGGACCGGATGGATGTGATCGAACTGTCCAGCTATACCCGCACGGAAAAGTTCCAGATCGCCAAGCAGCACCTGCTGCCCAAGCAGCTGAAGAACAACGGTGTGGAAAAGACGGTCACCCTCAATGCGGGAGCGATCTACGGCCTCATTGACGGATATACCAACGAGGCCGGAGTCCGGAACCTGGAACGTCAGATCGGGAAGGTGCTTCGCCGCTGCGCCGTGTCGGTGGCCGCCGGACAGACCCAACTGTACAAGGTCACTGCATCCAACCTGGAGAAGATCCTGGGGCCTAAACAGAATAAGCCCGATTTTATCAGTCGGAAGGATTCCGTGGGCATTGCCAACGGCCTGGCCTGGACCAGCATCGGCGGGACTATGCTCCCCATTGAGGTGG
The DNA here is from genome assembly GCA_944387325.1 of uncultured Clostridia bacterium. Classification (GTDB taxonomy): domain Bacteria; phylum Bacillota; class Clostridia; order Oscillospirales; family Ruminococcaceae; genus CALXEN01. Next base: position 10,494 of record CALXEN010000018.1, read on the forward strand.
TCTCCATCCCCCAGGGCGAGGGAAAGATTCAGATCACCGGCTCCCTGGGAGACGTGATGAAGGAGCGCGCCCAGCTGGCGGTTACTTATGCCCGGGTACACGCTCAGGAATATGGCCTTGACCCTGCTGCCATCAAGAAGCTGGACCTGCACATTCATGCCCCCGAAGGGGCGGTGCCCAAGGATGGCCCTTCTGCGGGCGTCACCCTCACTACAGCCCTCATGAGCTGCCTCACCGGATGGCCGGTGCGGTGCGATGTTGCTATGACTGGGGAGATCACCCTCCACGGCAACGTCCTGCCCATTGGAGGCCTGAAAGAGAAGAGCATGGCAGCCTACCGGGAAGGAATGAAGACGGTTCTTATCCCCAAAGGAAACGAGAGCGACCTTTACGAGGTGGACGACGAGGTAAAGAAAGCCATCCAGTTTGTCCCCGTCAGCGACCTGGAGCAGGTCCTGAAGGCCGCCCTGGAGCGTCCGGCCAAGCCGGAAAAGGGAAAGAGCCCTCAAAGCTATATTCCCGCCCCGGTGACTGAGAGCCCTGCCGCCACTGTCATGTAACGGAGTGACCTTTCAATGATCATCAACTACAACAAAGCGGAATTCAAGGCCTCTTATGGCCTGTCCAGCCAGCTGCCTGCTGCCGACCGTCCGGAGTTTGTCTTTTCCGGACGGTCCAATGTGGGAAAGAGCAGCCTGATCAACAAACTCTGCAACCGCAAGAAGCTGGCTCGGGTCAGTTCTGCTCCCGGGAAAACCGCTACCATCAATTTTTACAGCGTGGATCAGGTCTATTTTGTGGACCTGCCCGGCTACGGATTTGCCAAAGTGTCGGATGCCGAACGGCTGCGGTGGGATCAGCTCATCAACAGCTATTTTGACCAGCCTCGCCAGACCCTGGTGATCCAGCTGCTGGACAGCCGTCATGCCCCCAGTGCGGACGACCTGCAAATGCTGAAGTATCTGCGGCATCACGGCCTGCCCTTTGTGGTGGCCCTCACCAAGGCGGACAAGCTGAAAAGGGCGGAGGCCGAACAGGCCCTGGAAGAATTTACCGGAATCTGCGCCCCTTACGGCTGTAAAGCTGTGGTCCTTACCAGTGCTGAAAAGGGGACCGGAGTGGACCGGCTCTGGACACTGCTGGAGAAGGCATATGAAGGTGAATGATGGCCTACAATGAATTTGCCTATTTTTATGATGAACTGAATGGGGAAGCGGACTACGACCGCCTGTTTCAGCAGGTGGTCGCACTTCTCCATACCCATAATATCCGGGACGGGATCCTGGTAGACCTTGGCTGCGGCACCGGGGAACTGACCCTTATGCTGGCCCAGGCAGGGTACGACATGATTGGGGTAGACCGCTCCCCGGAAATGCTGGCAGTGTTCCGGGATAAGGCTCAGCAGCTGGAGATGGAGGATAAAATCCTTTTTCTCAACCAGGACCTGCTGGAGCTGGACTTATATGGCACCATTCGGGCGGCAGTCTCTACCTTTGATACCTACAACCATATCGGACCCTATGACCGGTTTGACGCCGCCATCCGGAAGGCAGCTTTCTTTATGGAAAAGGGCGGGGTGTTTCTTTTCGATCTGAATACCCCCTATAAGCACCGGGAGATCTTGGGGGAAAATCAGTTTACTATCGAGGGGCCCGATGCCCTCTGCCGGTGGCAGAACCACTATGACCCTGAGCAGGGATGGGTGGAGGAGAACTTGCAGATCCGGGACTATGAGACCGGGGAAGAATTCACAGAGACCATCCGGGAGTATAGCTATACCCTTGACCAGGTGCGGGAAAGCCTGGAGCGCCACGGCTTTGTTCTGGACCAGGTGTTGGACGGGGAGACCTTTGGCCCCCTAACTGAGACCAGCCAGAGAATGCTGCTGGCGGCAGTGAAACAGTATACCCAGGAAGAGCAGGAGGAAGTATGAAGGAAAATATGCTGAGAGCCATCTCTGCCAACGGCGGAATCGTTTTTTGCGGGGTGGATTCTACCCAGATCGTCCGTAAAGCAGAACAGCTTCACAAGACCAGCGCTGTCACCACAGCGGCCCTTGGGCGGCTGCTTACCGCCGCTTCCATGATGGGTATGATGCAGAAAAACACCGAGGATACCGTCACCCTTCGTGTAAAGGGAAACGGCCCGGCCGGTATGCTCATTGCCGTGGGAAAAGGGGACGGCACGGTCAAGGGATACCTGGAAAACCCCATTGTGGAACTTCCCCTGCGGCCGGACGGGCATCTCAATGTAGGCGCCGCCGTAGGCCGGAACGGGATCCTCAGCGTGGTGCGGGACCTGGGATACCGGGAGCCTACCATTGGCCAGGTGCCCCTGGTCAGCGGGGAAATCGCCGAGGACATTACCAGCTATTATGCCCAGAGCGAGCAGATCCCTACCGCCTGCGCCCTGGGGGTGCTGGTGAACCCGGATCTGAGCGTTGCCTGCGCCGGCGGATATCTGGTCCAACTGCTGCCCGGAGCCACTGAAGAGGAAATTACCCGTCTGGAGAAGAACATTGCCGGGATGGAGAGCGTTACCAATCTTCTGGCCCGGCACTGTACGGTGGAGCAGATCATGGAACAGGTGATGGAAGGATTTGAGCCCCAGCTGCTGGACACCGCCCAGGCGGAGTATCACTGTGATTGCAGTATGGAGCGGACCCGCCGGATCCTGAAAAGCCTTGGGAAAGAAGAATTGAACCGGCTGTGCCAGGAAGAGGAGGAGATTACCGCCCGTTGCGAATTTTGCGATAAAACGTATAAAGTTCATCTTCCAACCTTTATCCGGGAATGTTTTTGATTTTCGAGGATAAATTTTCAAAAAAAGTGTTGACAAATCACCCGGTTTCGGGTATTATATGTCTTGTCGCCCGGAGAGAGCGAGAACATGATAACCTCTCCAAGCTGCGGCTGTAGCTCATCTGGTAGAGCGCCACCTTGCCAAGGTGGAGGTAGCGAGTTCGAGCCTCGTCAGCCGCTCCACACGGGAGTTTAGCTCAGCTGGTTAGAGCACCTGCCTTACAAGCAGGGGGTCACAGGTTCGAGTCCTGTAACTCCCACCATGTGGCCCGGTAGTTCAGTTGGTTAGAACGCTAGCCTGTCACGCTAGAGGTCGTCAGTTCGAGCCTGATTCGGGTCGCCATATGCCTCTGTAGCTCAGTCGGTAGAGCAGGGGACTGAAAATCCCCGTGTCATTGGTTCGATTCCGATCGGAGGCACCATTTTGCGGCTGTAGCTCATCTGGTAGAGCGCCACCTTGCCAAGGTGGAGGTAGCGAGTTCGAGCCTCGTCAGCCGCTCCAAACAAAAAAACCGGCTTTCTGTTCAGCCGGTTTTTTCATAAGGTGCTGTGGCCAAGTGGTAAGGCAAAGGTCTGCAAAACCTTCATTCATCGGTTCAAATCCGATCAGCACCTCCATTCGTCCCGGATCCAAAAGGATCCGGGGCTTTTTCTTTTGCCCGGTTCCCGGGAAGGCCCTGCTGCATATAGTGATGAAGTGGGGGGATGCTTTATGCGGAGGAAAGAAGTTCGTGTTCCAAGGCACCGGAGCCGTCTTCCGGTCATTATGGCGATCCTGATGTTTATTACAGGTATGATCACCTACGGGATCAATGTAAATATACGCCCGGCTCTTTTGTCGGTGATGGAATACCAGTGCCACGCCCTCTCGGTGGAGGCGGTGCAGGATACTGTACTGGAACTGTTGGAGGAGGAACCTGACCTGTTTGATCGCCTCTATATTTCAGAGTATGGCAGCGATGGCAGCTTGGATTTGATCCGAGCAGATTCCACCGCCATCAACAGGATGAAACTGACCCTCTGCCAGGCGGTGGAACAGCGGCTTTTGAGCCAGGAGCGGGTGACCTACCATATCCCCTTGGGCACCCTGCTGGGTCTCTCCCTTCTTGCGGAGGCGGGCCCCCGATTTTCTATGCAGGTGCTTCAGGAAAGCTATGTGGTGGCAGACGTGACCACTCGGATGGAGACCACCGGGGTAAACCAGACCCAGTTCACGGTGCTGGTGGACTTTGCTGTAACTATGAGTGCCACCATCGGCGGTGATGCTCTCCCCATCACTACCCACCATGAGATCCCGGTGGTCCAGATGGTCATTATGGGAAAAGTTCCTCAATACTATGCAAACGGCTGAAAAAATGGTATACTAACAGGGCATGGGCGGGGGCAGGACCCCTGCCCGGTGAGGAGCCGGAAGAGGAGTATGGAAGAGAAGAAAGCGTTGATCCGTCAACTGGTGGAGCAGCTGAACCAGGCATCGGAGCAGTATTACGGTGGCCGGGACGAGGGAATGTCCAACTATGAGTGGGATGCTCTCTTTGATCAGCTTTCCGCCCTGGAGCAGGAGACAGGATATATACTTCCCAATAGTCCCACCCAGGTCACCAGCGCCGCTCAGGAGGAGGGGCAGGGGGAGAAGGAACCCCACGAGTATCCTGCCCTTTCACTGGCCAAAACCAAGCAGGTGGAGGATCTCCAGGCCTGGGCCGGGGAGAAAGCGGTCTGGGTCAGCTGGAAGCTGGATGGTCTGACCCTGGTCCTTACCTATGACGGCGGCGTCCTTACCCGGATCCTGACCCGGGGAAACGGCCGGGTAGGGACCAACATTACCTATATGGCGCCTGCCCTGAAGGGCGTACCCCGGAGGATCCCCTACACGGGTCATCTGGTAGTGCGGGGAGAAGCAACCATTTCCTACAAGGACTTTGAAGCCATCAACGACCTGATGGAGGACGAGGACGAAAAATACGCCAATCCCCGGAACCTGGCAGCCGGGACCCTGGGTCTGGACAAGACCAACCTGGACAAGGTGGCCCAGCGGAACGTGACCCTTCATCTCTTTACCCTGGTCTATACCCAGGAAGATCTTCCCTCCTGGGGCCAGCGAATGGATTGGCTGGACCGTCAGGGATTCATCACCGTGGAGCGACAGGAGGCCACAGCAGCCCAGCTACCCCAGGTGGTGGAGGAGTGGACCCGCCGGGTGGAGACGGGAAAGATGGATCTTCCCGTGGACGGGCTGGTCCTTTCCTACGATGATACCACTTACGCCGCTTCCGGCACTGTCACGGGGCACCATGCCACCCGGGGCGGCCTTGCTTTCAAGTGGCAGGACGTGTCCGCCGTTACCCGTCTGAACCATGTGGAGTGGTCCTGTGCCGCCTCCGCCATCACGCCGGTGGCGGTGTTCCAGCCTGTGCAGCTGGAGGGGACTACCGTCAGCCGGGCCTCTCTCTGCAACATCAGCGAGATGGAGCGCCTTGGAATAGGGGAGGACGGGGAAACCCTGTTGGAGGTCATCAAGGCCAATAAAATCATTCCTAAGTGCGTTGCGGTGAAGGAAGCAAAGGGGCGCTTTACCATCCCCGAACATTGCCCTGTCTGCCAGGCGGACACCAAGGTCACTGTCAGCGCCAGCGGCACCAAGGTCCTCCGCTGCACCAATCCCCAGTGCCCCGCCAAACACCTGAAGCGGTTCACTCGGTTTGTGAGCAAAGAGGGAATGGAAATAGACGGACTCTCCATCCAGACTCTGCTGGCCTTTATCAATAAAGGGTTTATCCACCGGTACCAGGACATCTATCATCTTTCCCGGTATGGGGAAGAGATCCAGGAGATGGAGGGCTTCGGCCAGAAATCCTGTGAGAATCTCCTGGCGGCCATAGAGAAAAGCCGGACCACCACCCCGGTAAAGTTCCTGTACAGCCTTTGTATCCCCCTTATTGGAGTGGATGCGGCCAAGAAGCTGGTGGCCCATCTGGGGACCCAGGGCGTGCTGGAACGGATGCGGTCCGCTCAGGGGTTTGAGGATGTGGACGGCATCGGCCCGGAAAAATCCGGGGCCATCCTCCAGTGGTGCAGCCAGGAGGAGAACCGCCAGGACCTGGAAGCCCTTCTGGCGGAGCTCCAGGTGGAGGACCTGCCGCCCCAGGAGAAGGCCCGAGGAAGCTGTGAGGGGCTTGTTTTCGTCATTACCGGGGAGGTACACCACTACGAAAACAGGGCCCAAATGAAGGAATATATTGAGTCCCAGGGAGGAAAGGTCACCGGCAGCGTTTCTAAAAAGACCTCCTTCCTCATCAACAACGATGTGACATCCACCTCCGGAAAAAATAAAAAAGCCCAGGAGCTGGGGATCTCCATCCTTTCGGAGGAGGAGTTCCTGGCCCGGTTCGGATAAAAGGAAAACCGCCTTTGGAGAATGCAACTTTCCAAAGGCGGTTTTTTCAGTTGTGTTTGATTTTCAAGGACCGGAGCAAATCCTTCTGTTCCTGGGTCAGGCGGTAGCTCTCCAGCGCTTTCTGGATGGTTTTGTTGTGGGTCCAGGGATCCAGAGTCCGCCCGGTGATATAGGGCAGTGCGGCATCCCACTGTTTGGCCAGGGCAGTGGCAAAATACCAGGCGATCATCATATTCAGGTAATACTCCCGGCTGCGGATCACCGACACCCGCTGGAGCAGCTGGGGCTGGAAATCCTGGCCTAGGTAAAGGCGCATGAGCAGGCCCACCCCATACCGGGCCACAAAGGGCTTTTCGGAGAGAAGCCAGTTGCAGATATGTGGCAGCAGCTCCTCCTTGTGCCTGGACAGGCAGGAGGGAGCAGGCAGGTCGCAGGTGGCCCAGTTGTCCAGATAAGGCAGGAATTCCTCCAAAGCGGCCAGACATTCCTCATACTCCTTCATCTGCCCGATCACAAGCATATGGAGACAGTTCTCCTCAAAATACCGGTGGGGAAGGGCCTGGAGAAAGAGGGGAGCGATCTCACTTTTTCCATATTCCTTGGCAAATTTCCGGAGCACCGGAGCCCGGATCCCGATGATCTGGTCCCGGGGAAGGGTGGGGATCAGCTTGGCCTGGAAATCTCGGAAAGGCTGATCCTGTAAACTGAAGAGCTGGATCTGGGTTTGGGCTACCGCCTGGTCCTGGGTCATAACAACACTTCCTTTAAATATAGTAGGTTCAGTTCAGGTTGGGACGGTCCTGATCTCCGTCCGCCTTGAACATCACAAAATCCTGGGGAAGATTGGTGAAATAGTAATACTCCGTATTTTCATAAAGGGGTGGGGTAAGGTAGTTGGGAATAACGACTCCGTCACCTTCCAGCCGCTGGGTCAGCCCGGCGGCTGCCCAGGTCTCAGGGGAAATCCCCGCATTGTAGCAGTCCAGATACTCGGCGCCGGACTCCTTCAGCAGCCAGTCCAGCGCCTTGCCCAGCCGGGGCAGGAGCTCATCCCGGCCCAGATAATCCACCAGTCGCAGCACCGGGATCTCTCCCTTTTCACCGCTTTCTACCAGGCGGGTCACCAGACAGGCAAGGAGAACGCCGTTGTCCACCACCCCCCATACCTGGTAGTTCAGGTGAGGAAAGTGGAAATACCGCCGCTTGAGGTACCAGAGATCTTTGGCCGGGGTGTGGGAAGTCTCGGGCAGCCCCAGAGCTTCCAGCTCCGGTTCGGACATGGCTGTTAAGGTCAGATCGCCGGTGACCGGCAGAATCACGGGATGTTCCACCTTGGCCAGCCGGTATTCCTGACGGGGGGCCAGGCGGTAGTAGTGGGGAAGTCTCTCTGCGGTCCAGCCTAGGAACCGGTAGAAGGCGCAGGTCTTGGGCCGGATGTTGTTGCAGGCCACCACCCTTGCGCCCACCAGCCGGGGCAGAGCATCCATCAGTTCCAGACCTACCCCGTTATGTCCTTTCTTGGCCACCCACACCGACACCCAAACGTCGGGGACCGGGTCCTGGCTGGCGGGAATGTACCCGGCCACGCTGAGCCATTCCTCTTCCTGCTGGGCAATGGCAAAGTGGAGACTGCCGGGGGAGGTGTAGTAATAATCAAACCATTCCGGACGGTTGATGAGGGGGAGCTTCCAGTCGAAGTGTTGATTTACAAACTCCTTGATCCGGTCCGCCTCGTGGGGATGGGCCAGACGAAATGTCACTTCACTCAATGGCGCTTCCTCCTGTTACCGGCAGGGTCACCCCTGTAATGAACCGGGCCTCCTCGCTCAGGAGGAAAGCCATGGCAGGGACCACGTCCTCCACCCGGGCGTTCCGCCCCATGGGATTGTCGGCGGCGCTGGCCTGGACCACCAGGTCGGGAGTGTCGGTCAAAAAGCGGGTCTCCATCATGCTGGGGGCCACGCAATTCACCGTTACCCCAAACCGGGCGTACTCCACCGCAAGGCTCTTCACTAAACCGCCAATGGCGCTTTTGGCCATGACATAAGCGGCAGTGTTTTTGGGCGGGGCCCCGATGGTATAGCTGGTCTGGATAAAAAGTACCCGCCCATATTTTGCCTTGGCCATCCGGGGCAGGATGGCCTTGCAGATCTTCACGGCGCTCATGACCTGAACATTCAGGTCCATCAAAAAGCGCTCTTCATCAAAATTCTTGAATTTGGCGTTCACCACCCGCAGGGCGGGGAGGTGGACAAAGTGGGTGGGGACGGGATATTTTTCGGCGATCTCTGCCAGGAATCCCTCTACTGCCCCGGGGGCGGTGAGATCCAGGTCATAAGGGATGATCTGGCCAGGGTTGGCTGCGGAGATCTCCTCCAACAGGAAGAGGTCCCCCATTCCCTGGGCGATGACCAGATCCTGGGTCCCTAGCACCCTCCGGATCAGTGCCCGGCCCACATCGCTGGTAGCGCCGGTGATGAGATATACAGCCATTGTTCTGCCTCCTTACTGGGCCAGGCCGGCTTTGATGACGGCCCGGACGACCTTCTTCCCGTTCTGGTTCTGGATCTGTCCCTTGATGGTGACCTCTCGGAAGGTCTCGTTCACTTCGGTGACAGTCCCTTTTACGGTGAGGGTGTCCCCGATGAAGACCGGCTGGGCAAACTTGCAGTCAACCTGATGGAGAAGGCAGTGCTCTCCCGGCAGATAGACCCCCGCCAGGGTGCTGAAAAGGGAAGCGGAAAGCATTCCGTATACCACCCGCCCGGGATAGCCCCGCCCGGCGGCGTATTGAGCGTCCATGTGGATGGGGCTGCAATCCCCGGTGATGGCATAAAACCGGTCCATCATCTCTTCGGTGACAGTGAGGGTGAATTCCTCCGTCATCCCCACCTGAAGCCGGGACAGAGTATAGTGGTTCATAGGTGCGAACTCCTTTTACAAAAAGGGACTGCCGGGGCAAAAGACCCGGCAGTCCTGCAAAACAGCGAAATCAGGCGGACAGGCGGGCGATCAGGTCCAGAATATCCCCTACATTGTTCAGATTCCGCACATCCTCCAGCTTGAACTTGATCCCAAACTTCTTTTCCATGGCGGTGAGAAGGTTGATCTGCTCCAGGCTGTCCCAGTCCTCGATGTCCTGGGCGGTAGTGTCGGGGGTGATCACCAGGGTGTCGTCATCAAAGTTATCCCGGAAAATGGTCTGGACAGCGTCCAGGATCTGATTCTTATCCATGATTTACTCCTTCATTGGGGTGGTTTGCTGCCGGATGACCTGACAAAGGGGCTGCCGGTCCGGTAAAATCTGGTACCGGAACAGCCGATTTCCCTGGTCGTCCCGGCTGATTTCTTTAAATCCGATTGTACCATAAAAATCCTGTACAAGCAAGTTTTTCGGGGTGGGGAAGTAGTGACCGGTGAGGGTGGTAACGCCTCTGCGGCGGCAAAGGTCTACCAGCTGGTCGAACATGGCGTATTCCATCTCCCGTTTGAAGGTGCGGCAGCTCATGATCCAAAGCTCGATGTTCAGGTTTTCCCCCTCCACCTGGCCAATGATGGCGGATACGATGCCGTTGTCCCCGAACTTGTCCGCAAGCTGACCATAGAGGGTGATATACCGGGGATTCTCCACCAGCCCCTCCACCTGAGCGGCGGTATACCGCCGGGTGGTGAGATTAAACTGGTTGGTCTTATTGATGAGCTGGGTCACACGGGGGGCGTGCTCCAGGTCAAAGGGAAGGAAGGTCCCCACCATTTCCAGGCTTTCCAGATACTCCCGGTAGCTGCCAAAACTCTCCTGGGCGGCGGTGCGCTGGTAGTTTTCCTTGTACATCCTGGCACGGTTGCGGTCATCTGCGGAAAGGGTGGTCACCTCAAAATAGCAGTTCCGGTCCAGGATCCTGGCGTACTCCTCGGGGACGGTCAGCTCGGGAACGGCCACCCCGGGCAGCTGCTGGCGGACGATTTCCCGCTCCGCCGGGTTGTCATCCAGAAAGACAAAGCTGTCGGGAAGAATGTTGATCTCTTTGGCCATGTCGGCCAGGTTTTGGCTTTTGGGCTCCCAGTTGGCCTTGAAGCAGAGGAAATCCTCCTCCTTCAAAACGCTGTCCGCCCGGGCAAAGCCTTCCTTGGCATTGGCCTCCTCATTTTTGCTGTCCACATTCAGGAGAACGCCCATCTGCCCCAGCTCTTTTATGTACTGCTGGAACTCTGTATACGCCATCCCGGTGGGGGTCTCGCTGCCCAGCTGAATCCCCTGGGGGCCATCGTCTCCAATGATCCCGCCCCAGAGGGTATTGTCCAGATCCAGGGCCAGGGCCTTCCGGTTCCGGCCAAAACAGCTCTTCATGATGGCCGCCACGCTCTGGGCCAGGTAGGGGAGCTTTTCGATGGCGCAGCAGTATTTGTAGGCATACCAGGCGGTCTGGTCACTGAAAGCGTCCATTCCGTGTACCGCCTGAAGATAGGCCAGGTCGTTGAGGTAAACGTTGGGGGTGTCCTGAGCCAGCTGCGCCAGCTTCTCATTGAGGCGGCGGACAAACCGGACCTTCCCTGCCGGTGCGCTGGCCTCATAGTTCCCCATGACCCGGGTCACCGGCAAGTCAAAGTTATTCAGGATCACCGGACAGCCCAGGGCCAGACCGGCTTTGACGGCCTGGGAAAAACGGGAAAACTCCCCTTCCAGCAGGGCGTCTGCCTCCTCCGGGGTGGAGAGGGGAGAGGGCCAGTTCCGGATATTCCGGCTACTGGTATGGATATAGAGGATGTCGGGGGCAAATTCTTTCAGGGTCCCGTCCTCGTAGACCAGTTCCTCGTAAAAAAGACCATATTCACCCTGATGAAAGAGGGGACGGATCCCGGCGTCCAGAAGAAACAGCTCCAGCAGGTTCTGGATCTCTCCCACCGTGCTGCCGCTGAGAATGGCAACACGCTTTTCCACCAGCCCGTCCTGGGTCAGCAGCTGCTTTTTCAGTCGGCGCTTTTTCTGGAGGATCTCCCCGCCGTCAAAGGGGTAAGTCAACATATTCATAACAAGCCTCCTTGGGCCAGAATAACCTTCGATATACAGGCTCATTCTAACACAAGAAGACAGCGGTTACAAGCCGTAGTCCTCCAAAAGCGCCTCCAGCTCCTGGGGGCTGTATACCTCCACACCGGCAGACAATGCAGCCTGGTCTCCTTCCGGTAGAAGCCGGGTATAGATCTCATATTCCTGAATCAAGGTATTCCCGTCCGGAGTGTAAAGGGCCAGCTTTCCCCCTTGATCCATAAGCAGATACCGGGGCTGAGGTTGATCCGGCTCCACAGCTGTGGGTACAAACATCCAGAGCAGGGCTGCCCCCAGAGCTGCCAGACAGAGGACGGCCACCAGGGCAAACCATATCTTACGCATTTCCATCACACTGACCTCCCTGTCATTTGGAAGAAGTATGGCATATTCTGCCACAGCTTATTCAGCAGAGAAAAAACGGGTGACGGGAATTCTTTCGGAAAGTTTAAGTTTATTTCAAATTGTTGAAATTTTGGTTTTTTGGGTGTACTTTTAGGCGCCAGGTGTGCTATAATACTAACCGGGATACTGTCTCTGACTGTATTTTCACGTTCTGACGAAAGAGCCTGAAAATCCCGTTCCATGCTACCAAGGAGGATTTTGGTTTTGGACAACAATTCTCGTAAATTAAAGACAAAAGGAGCCGTGAGCAGTTCTTCCGCCAACCGGGAATCGGCCCCCAAGGCGTCCGGCACTCCTGCCCCCAAAAGGGTGCGGAAACGCCGCCCCCTCTGGGTACGGTTTCTGCGGTTCTGCGGGTACTGTGCCTGTGTAGGCGTCATCCTGTGCAGTATTCTTGCAGTGTTCCTGAGCAAATATGTGGTGGATGTCACGGCAGATGACGCAGAACTGCTGAATCTGGATGACCTTCGTCTCTCTATGAGCACCATCAACTATGACCGGGACGGCAACGAGTACAGCACCTTCAGCGGCAACAACCAGCGAATCTGGGTGGATGAGAGCGAGGTGCCCGACTATCTGAAGTGGGCCATCATCTGCACTGAGGATAAGGACTTTTATGAGGAGCGCTTTGGCGTCAACTTCAAGCGGACCATTGCCGCCGCCATCAACGAGTATACCCCTATCAAGCTCTTTGATTCCCGGCAGGGCGCTTCTACTTTGGAGCAGCAGCTGATCAAAAACCTGACTGGCGATGACGAGACCGACGCCATGCGGAAAGTTCGTGAGATCTTCCGGGCCATTGGTCTGTCCAACCGGTATTCCAAGCAGAAGATCCTGGAAGCCTACATGAACACCATCAGCCTGACCGGTACCATTGCCGGGGTGCAGGCCGGTGCCCAGGAATATTTCGGGAAGGATGTCAGCGATCTGACCCTGGCGGAATGTGCCGTCATTGCGGGGATTACCAAGAACCCCACCCGGTATAACCCCTTTACCAACCCGGAGGATGTACTCACCCGCCGGAACGATATCCTCTACTTTATGTACACCCAGGGGAAGATCACCGAGGAAGAGTACACCTCCGCCTCTGCGGAGCCCCTGATCCTGGTGGAAAGTCAGAATGCGGTCCAGACTTCCACCGCCACCTCCAATAACTCCTACTTTACCGACGCCCTCTACTACGAGGTTTTGTCTGATCTCCAGACGGAACTGGGAATGAGCGCCGATGAAGCCCGGAATATGATTTACACCGGCGGCCTGCGGATCTACACCACCGTGGACACCGACCTTCAGCTGGCAGCCGAACGGATCATGCTGGATGAGGATGGGACCCGGTTCCAGGCCCTTTGGCATGAGGAAGAAGTGTCGGAACTCTCCGACGATGATATCCCGGTGTATGAGGAGGACGGTGTTACCCTGAAGACCTCCACCAACGAGGAGGGGGAGACCGTCTACTACCGGAAGGTCCGCTCCCAGGGCTCCCTGGTAGTCATCGACTATGACGGACAGGTGCAGGCACTGGTAGGCGGCATCGGAGAAAAGACCAAGGATCTGGCCTTTAACCGTGCCATCGCCGCTCACCAGACCGGTTCTACCATGAAGCCGGTGGCCGCTTACAGCCTGGGCATCGAGTACAAACTTATCAACTACGGCTCCACCCTGCTGGATGCGCCCCTTTATACCAAACAAGACCGGAAGGTGCTGGATACAGATTACTGTATCAGGTATGGGTATTCCCTGAACACCTCCGACCCCCGGACCCTGGCCAACGATGCCTGCTGGCGTGACTGGCCCGACAACTATTCCGGGCCCGGCAGTGGAGAGAGCGTGACCCTCACCTATGCCATCGCCCAGTCCCTGAACACGGTAGCGGCCTGGGTGGGCAGCTATGTGGGGCTGGACAATATGTACAACTTCGTCAAGGATACCCTGGAGCTGGAGTATATTGTAGAAGCCGACAAGGATTATTCTCCTCTGGTGCTGGGTGGTCAGAGCTACGGCTTGACCGCTGTGGAGCTGGCAGGTGTTTACACCATGTTCAACGACGGCAGCTACACCAAGCCTTACCTTTACACCCGGATCGAGACCTATACCGGGGACGTTCTCATTGACAAGGAGAGCAGCGTTACCACCATCCAGGCCATCAGTGAGGAAACGGCTACCATTATGAACCGGCTCCTGTCCAATGTTCTCAAGTCCGGCGGTACGGCTGCCGGCCGGAAACCTGCCGGTGAGATGGATGCCGTGGCCAAGACCGGTACAACCACCGATTATAAGGACTTTACCTTCGTGGGGCTGCCCCCCTACTATGTAACTGCCCTCTGGTGGGGCTTCGATACGCCCTACAGCTTTGATAACTTTAACATCAGAAGTGGTACGCCCATTCAGTATGCCTGGAAGGACCTCATGGAAGAGGTGCAGGCAGACCTGGAGTATAAGGAGTTCTTCTTCTCGGATAATGTTATCACCCGGAACGGCGGTTACTATACGGCAGACAATATCACCGAACCGGATCCCACGCCTGCAGCAACCACCGAACCGGCAGCCTGACGGAATTGTAGTCTCAATAAAAACAAATATTTAAGAAGCCCCTTTATTTGTCCTTCTGTGACGGATATGGGGGCTTTTTTGTGCCAAATTCAAGAACAAAGACAGGGAAATTTTAACAATGGAATTCCCCTTTACCGCAGTAAAACTGTGAAAGAATCCAAACTTTAAGGGAAACCCTGAAAATCAACGCACAAACCTTGCACCAAACCGCATAAAAGTGATATATTAATCATTGCAAGAACAAATGTGTGCGAGGTGAAAACAGTATGGAACGGCGGTTTCTCCTGGTGGACAGCACCGTACTGCCAGAGGTATTCCTGAAAGTCCTTAAAGCAAAGGAGCTGCTGGCTTCCGGTGCAGCCCGGAATATTTCTCTGGCAGCCAAGGAAGCAGGCATTTCCCGCAGCGCCTTCTATAAGTACAAGGACAGTGTGTTTGATGCGGAAAGCTCTCGGGAGATCATCACCGTTCAAGCGGTGCTGCTGGACGAGACCGGTGCCTTGCAGAATCTGCTGGCCGGAATCAGCGCCGCAGGGGGGAGCATTGTCACCATCAACCAATCTACTCCGGAAAACGGAGCCGCTCAGGTAGCTGTCAGTGTGCGGACCGCTACCATGCAGATGAGTGTGGATGAGATGCTCCATCGGTTGAGCCGTCAGCGGACGGTGGTGGAAGTACGCCGGGGCGCATGAGGGAGAGAGGAGAGATAGTTCATGGCTAAGATCGCAATTATGGGATTCGGCACGGTGGGCAGCGGCGTTCTGGAAGTGGTACGGCGGAATGCCCAGAGCCTTACCCGTCGGGTAGGGGAACCAGTAGAAGTGAAATATATTCTGGATGTGCGGGATTTCTCCAACCATCCCGACGCCGCTCTCTTTGTAAATAACCTGGATGTGATCCTGGAGGATCCTGAAATCAAGGTGGTGGTGGAGACCATCGGAGGTACCAGGTTTGCCTATCCTTATGTGAAGGCTGCCCTGGAAAGCGGACGAAGCGTCTGCACTAGCAACAAGGAAATGGTGGCCACCTACGGAGCCGAGCTGCTGGCTTTGGCCAAGGCGCACAACTGCGCCTTCCTTTTTGAGGCCAGTGTTGGGGGCGGCACCCCCATCATCACCCCTATGCATCAGTGCCTGGTGGCCAACAATATCAGCGAAGTGGAGGGGATCGTCAACGGTACCACCAACTTTATTCTGACCAAGATGAAGAATGAGAGCATGGGCTTTGATGAGGCCCTGAAGATTGCCCAGGACCTGGGGTACGCCGAAACCAAAGACCCGGGAGACGATGTGGACGGACGGGACGCTTGCCGGAAGATTGCCATTCTGGCCAGCCTGGCCTACGGTCAGCACGTTTATCCCGCCAACATCCCCACCCGTGGCATCCGCCCCATTACCGTGCTGGATATCAAAGCTGCGGAAAAACTGGACTGTGCCATCAAGCTCATCGCCTGGGCCAAGCGTGACCAGGAGAGCCAGGTGGCTGCCGGGGTGGAACCCATGCTGGTGCCCAATGACAACCAGCTGGCCGGGGTGGATGATGTTTTCAATGCGGTCCTCATGAAAGGGGATATGCTGGGAGACGTGGTATTTTACGGCAAGGGCGCTGGCAAACTGCCCACCGCCAGTGCGGTGGTGGCGGATGTCATTGACGCCCTGAAGAACGGAGCCAAGGTCCACGATAGCCTTTTCTGGCAGCCCAGCCTGCCCTATGAGGGGATGCTGGAGGATCCTGCTCCTGCCGCCACCTACGTCCGGACCCAGGGGCTGGCTCCCGAGGTGATGCACACCCTCTTTGGGGCGGGCGAACAGGTCCTCTGCCAGGAGGACCAGGTCTGCTACCTGGCCCAGGCCCTGACTCTGGCCCAGCTGGAGGAGGCCCGCCGGAAGGTGGAGGCCCTGGGAGGTCAGATTCAGCTGTTCATGCGGCGGCTGGATCAGTAAGGAGGAATCTATGATCCGGGTAAAAGTACCGGCCACCAGCGCCAATGTGGGCGCCGGGTTCGACTCTCTGGGGTTGGCCGTCTCCCTATACAATGAATTCACCTTTGAGGAGGCTCCGCAGCTGGAGATCGTCTCTCTGGACGATGTATCCATTCCCACCGGCCCCTCCAACCTGGTCTACCGCAGTGCCAAGGCAGTGTATGATCAGTTATCGCTTCCCATGCCGGGGCTGCGGATCACCCAGAAAAACGCTATCCCCATGGCCCGGGGCCTGGGTTCTAGTTCCAGCTGTATTGTGGCGGGGATCCTGGGAGCCAATGCTCTTCTGGGAAACAAACTCACCAGCCGGCAGATGCTCACCATGGCAACTGCCATCGAAGGACACCCGGACAACGTGGCACCGGCTATGTTGGGCGGATTTGTCACCAGCGTCTTTGACCAGGGCCAGGTATACAGTGTGAAGAAGGAGATCGACGGAGGATTGGCTTTTGCCGCTTTCATCCCCGATTTCAAGCTCCTCACGGAAAAGGCCCGGGCGGCCCTGCCCAAGACCGTTTCCCACAAGGATGCGGTATATAATCTTTCCCGGGCTGCGCTGGCGACTGCCGCTTTCTGTGACGGAGACTATGAGCTGCTGGGCATCGCCACAAAGGATATGCTCCATCAGCCCTATCGCCTGCCCCTCATTGAGGGCGGGGAGGAACTGTTTGAGACCATGCATGACCTGGGAGCCCTGGCGGTATATATCTCCGGGGCAGGCCCAACCATCATGGCAGTGGTTCCCAAGGAGGACCATACCTTCTTTATCCAGGCCCAAAAGGCCCTGGACACGGCGCCGGAACTGAAACATTTCAGTCTGTACGCCCTGTCCGCCGATAACATCGGGGCCACAGTGGAATAAGATAAGGATGGAAACCAAGCAAAAAGCGGCCTGGCTGCTTTTGAATAGGCCGGCGGTGCCGGCGTAAGGAGGAATTGAAATGGCTTTGATCGTGCAGAAATTCGGCGGCACTTCCGTAAAGGACCGCAGCCGGATTTACAATGTGGCACGGATTGTTGCCGATTCCCGCAATGCAGGGAACGATGTGGTGGTAGTGGTAAGCGCCCAGGGGGACACCACCGACGATTTGATCGAAAAGGCTGCTGAGATCACCAGCAACCCGTCCGCCCGGGAAATGGATATGCTGCTGGCCACGGGCGAGCAGATCTCCATCGCTCTGCTCACCATGGCCCTCAACTAGATCGGATGCCCCGCCATCAGGCTGACCGGCTGGCAGGCCGGCTTTAAAACCGACCGGGCTTATACCAAGGCCCGGATCCACCGGATGGATACCGAGCGGCTGGAAAGCGAGCTGGGCCGTGGCCGTGTGGTGGTTTGTGCCGGGTTCCAGGGAATCAACCGGATGGATGATATTACCACCCTGGGCCGTGGCGGCAGCGACACCAGTGCTGTGGCCATTGCGGCGGCCCTCCATGCGGACCGCTGCCAGATCTTTACCGACGTAGAAGGGGTTTTCACGGCTGACCCCCGGAAGATTCCCAACGCCAAGAAGCTCAACGAGATCACCTTTGATGAGATGCTGGAGCTGGCGACCCTGGGAGCGCAGGTACTGAACAACCGCAGCGTGGAGCTGGGCAAAAAATACGGGGTGGAGATGGAAGTGCTGTCCAGCCTGAATCCCATTCCCGGTACAATCGTTAGGGAGGTTTGCAAAGATATGGAAGGTATGCTGATCAAGGGCGTTGCCCGTGACGATGATGTGGCTGTAATTTCGATTCTGGAGGTGCCGGACCGTCCCGGTATGTCCTTCAAGGTATTCGGTTCTCTGGCCCAGAAGAAGATCAATGTGGACATCATTCTCCAGTCCACTGGCCGGAACGGCAACAAGGACCTGACCTTTACCGTCCCCGCCAAGGATGCGGAACTGGCTGTGGCCTGTCTGAAGGAAAACAGTGGACGGATCGGCAGCAGCGACATCCATGTGAACCGGGAAGTAGCCAAGGTGTCCATTGTGGGCGCCGGAATGCAGAGCCACGCAGGGGTTGCCTCCACCATGTTTGAGGCACTCTACGAGGCCAATATCAACATTATGATGATCTCCACCAGCGAGATCAAAATCAGCGTGATCCTGGACAAGAAAGACGCCGAGCGTGCTGTTCGTGCAGTACACAGCGCCTTTGTCCATTGAGATCCAGAGGGGTTTACCATAAAGAGGGAGGGCGGAGCTGCGTGCTCCGCCCTCTTCCTTTGCTGCTGCAGCTTGCAATATAGGGGCAAAGGAGTATAATAAAACCATCTATTGTTATAAAGGCGGTACAGATACCATGTGCGGAATTGCAGGCTTTACCGGCAACCGGGAAGATAAGGCGGCCATCCTGAAGCGGATGACCGATGCCATTATCCACCGGGGCCCGGACGGAGAAGGACACTTTCTGGAAGACGGGGTGGCCCTGGGCCACCGGCGGCTTTCCATCATTGACCTGGAAGGGGGCAGTCAGCCCATGTTCAACGAGGATGGGGATCTGGTGGTGGTCTTCAACGGGGAGATCTATAACTTCCAGGACCTGCGCCGGGAGTTGATGGAGGCGGGACATATCTTTGCCACCCACAGCGATACCGAGGTACTTCTCCACGGCTATGAGGAGTGGGGAAAGGAGATGCTGGCCCGGCTGCGGGGAATGTTTGCCTTCGCCCTCTGGGACAAAAAGACAGGGACCCTTTTCTGTGCCCGGGATCATTTCGGGATCAAGCCCTTCTATTATTACCTCACCCAGGAAGGGGAGCTTCTCTTTGCCAGTGAGATCAAGGCTTTTCTGGAACATCCCGGCTTTGTAAAGGAGTTCAACGGGACCCAGCTGGAACTCTATCTCACCTACCAGTACAGTCCGGGAGAAAACACCTTTTTTAAGGGGGTGAAGAAGCTCCTGCCTGCCCATTGCCTTATCTTCAAAAACGGGAATGTTCAGGTGGAACGGTACTGGGAGCCCTCTTTTAACCCCGATGAAAGCCGGAGCCTGGAGGACTGGGAACTGGCCATTGAGGCTCAAATGAAGGAGAGCGTGCAGGCCCATAAGATTGCGGACGTGGAGGTGGGCAGTTTCCTTTCCAGCGGAGTGGACAGCAGTTATATGGCCTGCCTGGCCCAGGTGGATAAGACTTTCACCGTGGGCTTTGCGGATAAGAAATATGACGAGACCGATTATGCCGCCGAGTTCAGCAAGCATATTGGGGTCAAGAACTTCGCTTATCGCATTACTCCCGAAGAATACTGGGAAAACCTCAGCAAGATCCAGTACCAGATGGATGAGCCCCTGGCGGACGCCGCCAGCGTGGCCCTCTATTTTGTCAACCGGGAGGCTGCCCGCCAGGTGAAGGTCTGCCTATCCGGCGAGGGCGCCGACGAGTTCTTTGGAGGGTATAATATCTATAAGGAACCCTTTACCGTCAGCTGGTATGATAAGCTTCCCCTTTTCTTCCGGCGAGCGGTAGGGCTCATCGCCCAGCAGCTTCCTCCGGTGCGGGGGCTCAATTTCCTGGTACGCCGGTCTCTGCCTTTGGAGGAACGGTACATCGGGAACACCAACCTCATGACCGAGGTTCAGAAAAAACGGCTGCTGAAGGAATATTCCGGGAAGGTAAAGCCTACGGATTTAAGTAAGCCCTACTTTGCCAAAACCAAGGGCCAGGACGCCGTGACCCGGATGCAGTATACCGACCTGCACCTCTGGATGGTGGGGGATATCCTCCTGAAGGCGGATAAGATGAGTATGGCCAACAGCCTGGAGCTGCGGGTGCCGTTCCTGGATAAGGAGGTCTTTGCCTTAGCCAGTCGGATCCCCACCCGGTTCCGGGCCAACGCCGAGAACACCAAGATCGCCATGCGGGGCGCAGCACTTCGGAGCATCCCTGCCAAGACGGCCGACAAAAAGAAGCTGGGGTTCCCGGTTCCGGTGCGGGCCTGGCTCCGGGAGGAGCAGTACGCCGCCCTGGTACGGGAGAAGCTGACCGGGGAAAGCGCCGCCAAATTCTTCAATACCAAGGCACTGGAAAAAATGCTGGAACAACATATTACCGGCAAACGGGATAACTGGAGGCAGATCTGGTGCGTATTCATCTTCCTGGTTTGGTACGAGGAATACTTTGTAAAGAGATAAAAGGGGAGTGTATATGACAGTATTGCAGCTGCTGGAGGGCCTGGAGTATACCCTGGTCCAGGGAAGCCTGGACACCCAGGTCACCGACCTTTACTACGATACCCGGAAGGTGACCGCTGGAGGAGCCTTTTTCTGCATTGTGGGTACCCAGCGGGACAGCCATGAGTTTGCTGCCCAGGCAGTGGAGAAGGGGGCAAAGGTCCTGGTGATCCAGCATCCCATCCCTATGGAAGGGCTGGGAGAGATCACCGTGGTCCAGGTGCCCTCCACCCGGAAGGCCCTGGCCATTATGAGCGCCAACTACTTCGGACGTCCTGCCGATAAGCTGACCATGATCGGGGTCACCGGAACCAAGGGAAAGACCACCACCACCCACATGATCAAATCGGTGCTGGAAGCTGCCGGCCGTCAGGTGGGAATGATCGGGACCAACGGGGTCTATTACAAGGGAACTCACCTGGAAACCGCCAATACCACCCCCGAAAGCTATGAACTTCAGAAGTTGTTCCGGATGTTCCTAGATGAAGGCTGCGATACTGCCCTCATGGAGGTATCCAGCCAGGGAATCATGATGGACCGGATCGCCGGTATTTTTTACGACGTAGGGGTATTCACCAATCTGAGCCCCGATCACATCGGCCCTGGGGAACACGCCAGCTTTGAAGAGTACCGCAGCTGGAAGGCCCAGCTTTTCCGCCGGTGCCGCATAGGTGTGGTGAACCTGGATGACGAGAACACGGCCGCTCTTCTGGAAGGGCATACCTGTGAGCTCATCACCTACGGAATGGAGCGGGAGGCCGACTACCGGGCCTATGACCCCAAGCTCTCCCGCAGCCGGGATTTTATGGGGGTGGAGTTCCGGGTCACCGGAAAAGAGGAACTCTCCCTCAAGGTGAATATGCCGGGGCTTTTCAGTGTTTACAACGCCCTGGCCGCCCTGGGGGTAGCCAAGGCCCTGAACCTGCCCGATGAAGCCATCCACCAGGGACTGGCCCAGTGCGTGGTAAAGGGGCGGGTGGAGCTGGTGCCGGTGAGCCACAAGTTCACCATCCTCATCGACTATGCCCACAATGAGGTCAGCACCCAAAGCCTGCTCACGACCCTGCGACAGTATCACCCCAAGCGGCTGGTGGTCATCTTTGGATGCGGTGGCAACCGAAGCAAGGAGCGGCGGTACGGCATGGGGGAGGTGGCAGCTCGGATGGCGGACCTTTCCATCCTTACGGAGGACAACAATCGGTTCGAAAAGGTGGAGGATATTCTGGCTGACATCAAGGTGGGAATGGCCAAGGGAAACCCGGACGCCAACTATCTGGAGATTCCCGACCGGCTGGAAGCCATCCACTACGCCATGGACCATGCCCAGGAGGGAGATTTGATCGCCCTTATTGGGAAGGGACATGAAACCTACCGGGACCGGATGGGGGAGAAAACTCCTTTCCTGGAGCGGGAACTGATCCTGGAATATGCCAAAGAAAAGGGCATGGAATAATTTAGTCTAAGAGCGATCGCCTCCGGCATAGAATGGCCGGGGGTGATCTTTTTGTTTTATGGAAGAATCTCGCCGGAACAGACTCCGGAAATGCGGCTGCGGACCAGGATCGCCGCCCTGGGGATGGCGGTGGTCTGTTTTGGGACGCTGGCCTGCCGGCTGGCCTATCTTCAGCTTATTGACAGCGGTTGGTATGCAGCCAAAGCGGCGGACCAACAGCTTCGGGACACCGTCATCCCGGCTGCCCGGGGCAAAATTTACAGCCGGGACGGCACCCTTTTGGCGGACAGCGCTACCTGTTGGACTATCAGGGCGGAGCCCCGGGCTCTGGCGGACGAATTGGTCCAGCCTGCCTCCCGGGCTCTGGCAGAAATTCTGGAGCTGGACTATGAAGAAGTTCTGGGAAAGCTGAGCCAGCGCACCAGCAACGATGCCCTTTTGAAATACCGGGTGGACAAGGAAACCGCCGACGCCGTGCGGGATTGGGCGGCGGAAAACCAGGCGCAGGGAATATTGATCATCCAGGACACCCGCCGGATCTATCCGGAGGGGGATTTCCTGGGCAGCGTACTGGGGTTCACCAATGTGGACAATGCCGGGATGGCCGGGATCGAGCTGGAATATAACCGGGATCTCACCGGCATCAACGGGCGGGTTCTGACGGCAAAAAATGCCTGGGGATATGCCATGCCCCAGGACTACGATGTGGCGATCCAGCCGATAGAAGGGAACAGTTTGGTCCTGACCATTGACGCTCATATTCAGCACTATCTGGAAAAGAGCCTGGAAGCGGCGGTGGAGGAGCATAACGTGGGTGCCCGGGCGGTGGGAATCGTTATGGAGGTGGATACGGGGGCTATCCTGGCCATGAGCACCACCCCGGACTTCGACCCCAATCAGCCCAGGATCATTGTGGATGAGGAGACCCGGGCCCTGGTGGACAGTCTTACGGGAG